>JBEBWN010000016.1:0-24607 GCA_040392235.1 Taibaiella helva
ATATTAGGAGCCGTAAGCAATGGAATTCGATGAGCACGTTTATTATAAAAGTATAGTTCAATCCCTTCAGGGCTGGGTGCGATGCTGTTTGCCAGCCGCCGGTTGCACAGGCCGTTACTAATATTGAAGCCCTTAGGGCTTTTCCCTTAATAGCTTAACTCGTTGTTAATATTCGTTTTATAGTCGTCTTTTCCATTTTTATCCCGTCTTCATCCTCCTGCAGGCCTACTATTACTTATGTACAATTTATGTATTTTCGCAGCCTCATGGAATTTGAATTACTGGCTACAGATAAAGAGACCGGTGCGCGGGCCGGTCTTTTACATACCGACCATGGTACAATTGAAACCCCGATATTTATGCCGGTTGGCACAGCGGGGAGTGTGAAGGCAGTGATGCAGGAGCAGTTAGCGAACGAAATAAAAGCCCAAATCATACTGGGCAATACATATCACCTTTATTTGCGCCCGGGAACAGCGGTCCTGGAGCAGGCGGGAGGACTGCACCGCTTTAACGGATGGGATAAACCCATTCTTACCGATAGCGGCGGATACCAGGTTTTTTCGCTTTCCGGCAACAGGAAATTAAAGGAGGAAGGCGCCATTTTCCAATCTCATATCGACGGCTCCCGCCATCTGTTCAGCCCGGAAAATGTAATGGATATACAAAGAAGTATCGGGGCTGATATTGTTATGGCATTTGACGAATGCACGCCTTATCCCTGCGAATATACATATGCTAAAAAGTCGATGGAGTTAACCCACAGGTGGCTAAGCCGGTGCGTAAAACGGTTTTCTGAAACCGAGCCCAAATATGGCTACCAGCAAAGCCTGTTCCCCATCGTCCAGGGAAGCGTTTATAAAGACCTGCGGCTCCAGTCTGCCGAGTTCATAGCCTCTGTAGAGGCCGATGGCAATGCCATTGGGGGCCTTTCGGTTGGCGAACCCGAAGACGATATGTACGAGATGTGCGGGCTGGTATGCGGCGTACTACCCAAGGACAAACCACGTTATTTAATGGGCGTAGGCACTCCCTGGAATATATTGGAATGTATTGGACTGGGTGTAGACATGTTTGATTGTGTAATGCCTACCCGCAATGGGCGCAACGGTATGCTTTTTACAACGCAAGGGGTAATAAACATTAAAAACAGGCAATGGGCCAACGATTTCAGCACTATTGATGCAGGGCTGTCCGGTACATCCAGCGCCGTATATACCAAAGCTTATCTCCGTCATTTATTTATTGCCAAAGAAATACTGGCTCTCCAGTTAGCCAGCTTACAAAACCTGTCTTTTTACCTGCACCTCGTTAAAGAAGCCCGGCAACATATCCTGGATGGCGACTATGGTCCCTGGAAAGCCAATATGCTTAACCAGGTACGGCAAAGGCTATAAGAGCAGGGTAAAGAGAAAAGGCAAAACCTAAAAGTTTGCAAGATTAAACCGCATAGGAATATATATTAAGATTAACCTGAAGAATAGTTTTCTTGAAGAAGCAGCTTAAAATACTTGATCTCTTTATCCTGAAGAAATTCCTGACCACGTTTTTCTTCGCGATTATGATACTGGCTGTGATTGCCTGCGTAATAGATTATTCGCAAAAGGTGGATGATTTTGTAGAGAACAAAGCCCCTATGGGCGAAATTGCTTTCTACTTTTTAAACTTTATACCACATATCACAGCGCTGCTTTTTCCCCTGTTCATTTTTATAGCGACCATTTTCTTTACGTCCAAAATGGCTTACCGTACGGAAATCATCGCTACCCTGGCTGCCGGTGTTTCCTTTCAGCGTTTCCTGCGTCCCTATGTTATAGGCAGTGTGCTATTGGGGTTATTATCCCTGTTTGTCAATCATTGGGTGGTACCCATTGCCAACAAAAATATTTCTGATTTCCATGTAAAATACATTTGGTCCAAAAAGATAGCGACCGACAATAATGTTCATTTCCGCCTCGATCCGCACACCTATGTTTATATCGAAGGGTACAATTTCACCGAAGGTTTCGGCCGGAAGCTAACCGTAGAAACCGTTGATGGCACCTATCTGAAGGAAAAACTGACGGCAGACAAAGCGTACTATGACAGCACCAAAAAAATATGGAAACTGGAGAAAGTTATTATCCGGAAAAACAATGGGTTAAAAGAAAGTATTGACCAGTACCCGGAATTAAAGCGAAAGTTTGCATTTGCGCCTTCCGACCTCGACGACGATAACCGCGTGAAAGAAACTATGACCACTCCGGAACTGATCCGCTACACCGAGCGGGAAAAGCTCAGGGGAAGGGAAAATATAAATTTCTACCTTATAGAACTGCACAAGCGTACTGCTCAACCTTTTGCCGGCTTCATTCTTACGATTATCGGGGCCTGTATAGCCTCTCGCAAAGTAAGGGGAGGCAGCGGTCTGCACCTGGCAGTCGGTATTATTATCAGCGCCTTGTATATGCTGTTCCTGCAGTTTTCCCAAACCTTTTCTACAAATGCCGGGCTTAGCCCCCTGATAGCCGTATGGATACCCAATCTGTTGTTTAGTGTATTGGCTATCCGGCTCTTTTTCAAACAAATAAAATAAAGAAGGCCGAGTAACCCTTATCCCTGAAAAAACACTATTTTTGCCAACTTATTATTAAAAGAAATACTTGTTATCAATGTCACACGCTGTTGCATCTGAAAAACCGAACGCTTCCAGTTCTGCTGCCTTTTGGGCTGTGCTGATCTTTGTTGGACTTATTATTGGCTTTATTAACTTTGTACAGGTTATGAGCCACGATGAAGGACATGGCGGTGGTCATGGAACAACAACAGAGCACCAGGCGCCAGGTGCAGATCACGCTACCCATGGAGAAGAGGCTCATCATTAATTGCTAAGGTGCTGATATGCAAAAGAATGAAATAATTGCCATAACCGGCGCCGCCGGTTTTATCGGCAGTTGTCTCACATCCCATTTAAACAAGCTGGGGTTTGAGCAGTTGTTACTTGTGGATGACTTTTCTGATCAGCGAAAAGTGTACAACCTGGCAGGCAAGAAATTTTTACACAAAATTCACCGCGACCAGTTTTTCGAATGGTGCAAAGCCCATCCGGATTCCGTTAAGTATGTTTTCCATCTCGGTGCCCGTACCGATACCACCTCCCAGGATATTGAACTCTTCAAAAGACTGAACCTGGAATATTCCAAAATGGTCTGGAATCTTTGTACTGAAAACCACATTCCATTGGTTTATGCCTCTTCTGCCGCAACCTATGGCAATGGTAACCTGGGTTATAAAGACGATGAAACACATATCCCGGATCTGGAGCCCTTAAATCCTTATGGAGTTTCCAAAAATGATTTTGATATCTGGGCATTGGAGCAAAAGCATTTTCCTCCTTTCTGGGCAGGGTTGAAGTTCTTCAATGTGTACGGCCCTAACGAATACCACAAGGGCCGGATGGCCTCCGTTGTGTTTCATGCATACCAACAAATAAAAGAACGTGGGCGTATCCGCCTCTTCCGTTCACATAATCCGCTATATAAGGACGGCGAACAATTGAGGGACTTTATCTATGTCAAAGACATACTCAACGTCTGTACCTGGCTAATGGAAACCAGGCCTCCGAATGGCATCTACAACCTGGGTTCCGGCAAAGCGCGCTCTTTTAAAGATCTCGCGCAGACTGTCATCCGACTCCTGCATTCCTCAGGTCATATCGAGTATATCGACACACCGGAAGATATCCGCAACAATTACCAGTATTTTACGGAAGCGGATATGACTAAACTGATCAGTGCGGGCTATAGCCAACCTTTTCATACGCTTGAGGAGGGCATAGCAGATTACTTAAAACATTACCTCGAGCAGGCCAGGCATTTCTAAAAGCCGTGTAGCGCCCTGACGCTTGTCCCTAACTCTTAGCGCCGAACGCGGGGCACGGCCTCAATAAGCAGCCGCGTAGTCTATAACAATATCCAGCTTAGCTATTCCTTCAGCAGATACAATGACCGGGTTGATGTTACCCTCTCCATCGCTGCGGTTAGCATACAGCAAGCCTTTTTCCTTTACAAATACAGAGTAAGTGCCTGCAGGAAGGGCATAGTGATAATTGCCTTCCCGGTCGGAGCGCAGGGAACCGATCAAATGGGTATGCACTTCCTTATAGAAGCCGCCCTCTCCGGCTGCCACCACATCTTTACTTCCAGCCAAACCATAAATCAGTATTTCCCGCTCCACCGGCCGGCTACCGCCGTTGCGCTGTCCCGGACCAGGCATTTGGTTACCCTCCTTCCATATAACCCGCCCCTGGATGCCCGCTTTCTGCATAGCTTGTTCGTCTTCGGCAAAAACCAATACCAGCGCCCCCTTATGATACATATTTAATTTCCCGGCCCTGATATCATATGTAAATACCTGGTTGCGTAATAAGGTAAAAAGATCAGATTCTAATTGAGATATTTTTCCATCGATGCAGGCCATTAAAGTCGATGCAATTTCTGAAAAACCTATCGAATCGCCCGATACCGTTGCGGCACCAAAAAATCCGTTACAGCCGCCATTGCCATGAACACCTTTTTCCTTTTCCTCAAACCGGATAAAGGCTTTTGTAGGACCCGCATCGGCGCCATTTATGCGCAGCAGCTTCCATTTAGTGCCATAAATCTGCCCGGCATTCCCTTGCTCCGGCAGCGTACTTTTGACGGCCTTTACCGGCATCTTTTTCCGCTGTACTACTTTTTTGAGTTTATAACGGTACACTGAGGCATCAGCCGGAACCTGCTCCCGCTTTATCCGGTCTACCAGCAAGATATAACGGTAACCCGGCTTATATGAAAAGCCCTCGATCTGGCTGTACAACAATTCCCAACTGCCTTCTGCCCGGTATTTTACCCAAAAGCATTGCTGCTTCCCTACGCCGGTACATTCGGTCAAATCCTCTCTCAGCCAAAGTTTAATGGTTTCTGCAAGGGCCTGGGCAGATACAGAAAGAGAAAAGAAACAGGTAACAATTATAATTCTCCAAACGTTTTTCATCATAGCTGACATTTTAAATGGATAAACAATGTACAAACAGGATGCAATAAGGTTGAACATTCCACAAAGCATGTTTAAAATCTGTTCAACGGCACGGTGTTCAATAGTTATACAAAAAAGACCATGCCGTTTGAAGGCATGGTCCTGTATAATTCTTCTTTTATGCTAATTACTTGGCAAAGCTTTTAAACACTTTTTCGTCCACTTTAACGGGGTATTTCTCACGCAATTCTGTGTTCCATTTCTTTTCCAGGAAATCCTGGTAGTCCGCTACAACAAATCCACGGGCTTCATCCAGCGTTTTAGGCGCAGCCTCAGGGTAAAGCTTCGCTACAAAAACAGTAGAGAATGTACCATCTTCGTTTTTAAATACCTTGGTGGCTTTTCCACCGGCAAAACAACTCTTATCCAGGGGGAAGCGGCTAAACTCGAAACGGCCGGATTGCTGGCTGATACGCGCCTTGCTTTCTGCTTCTGTTATTTCTTTCATTGCCTCAGTAGCGTCTTTGCCTGAGTTCAATAAAGATTGCAGCTTTTGCAGGTCTACCTCACTGCCTGATTGGTACACTGTACCTTCAAATCCGGGTTGCCAGTTGTATTTAGCCCTGTTTTGTTCATAAAAACCTGCCAGTCCTACAGAATCCCTGGAGGCTTTACTCCATACATTCTTATCCATCAGATCAAAAAGAAGAATTCCATCCCTGTACTCCGTAATCAGGTTCTTAAATTCTACATTGTTCTTCTCCAGTTCTTCCTGTTGCAGATCATTCAGTATCGAATTCTGATACATTTTGTACAGGTCTCTCACCGCCGTTTCCTTGCTGCCCATGATCTTTCCGCGGGTAATTCCGGAAGCATATTGCACAAAATCGTGCTGTGTATATTTTTTGCCGCCTACTTCGAACATTGTCGCTGTGTACGATTTAAAGTTGTCGGCATCAAATACCTTTTCTTTAACCGTATCAGCGGGAAGTCCTGCTACAACAGCCGGGAAGTTTTCGGGATAGTCCTTAAAACCGAATTGGTTTTTAATCTTATTCTGATATGCTTCTTTTGCCAGGGCAGCACGGCTATCGTTTTCTACACGCCTGTTCAGGTTATCTTTCAGGCTGTCAAAAGGTTGCAAAGGCATTTTTTTCACCAATTTGATCAGGTGCACGCCGTATTCTGTTTCAATAGGACCGGCAAGATCACCCGGCTTTTTCAGCGCAAAAGCAGCTGTTTCAAATGCCGGCATTACCTTACCTACGCCGAAGGGCTCCATCAAACCGCCCTTATTTTTCGAAAATTTATCGTCCGAATATTTTTGAGCCAGCTCATCGAAAGAGGCGCCTTTCTTCAATTGGGCCTTCAGATCCTCTATTTGTGCTTTAGCTGCTGTAACGCCTTCTTCTCCTTTCGACTTGGGCGTTGCAATCATAATCTGCTGCAGCTGTACCTGTCCCTGGCTTTTGCGTTTATCTTCTACTTTTACTATATGGTACCCGAACTGTGTGCGGAAGGGCTGCGACACTTTACCTACCGGAGTTTCATAAGCCGCATTTTCGAGGGGAAATACAACCTGTAACGCAGAGATATAGCCTATCTCTCCCCCTTTCGACGCCGACCCTTTATCGTCAGAGTACTGCTTGGCCAGTTCAGCAAAATCCGCTTTGCCTGTACTCAACAGTTTATACAGGCTATCTACTTTCCTGTAGGCCTGTGCCGTATCATCATTGGGCTTTACGGCCACCAGAATATGAGCGATCTTCACATCCTCTTTCATCCGCTCATAAGCTTGTTTTACCAGGCCCTTGGTCACTTCCTTATCAGACAAATAAGTACGTGCCAATTGGTTCTTATAGTTATTCAACTCAGCATTAACAGCGGTAGTCGTATCGAGTTTCATGGTTTCCGCTTCCTTAACCTTCATCCGGAACAATGAATACAGATCGAGGTATTCGTTCAATGCTTTAGTACTGAAGTCCGCTTTCTTCTGAGCATTATTTTTCTGATATACCCTTAGAAATTCTTCTTTGCTTACCTGATGAGGTCCATAAGTAAATAAAGTTTGGGCATCGGCTGACAGTGTCGTCAACGCAGCTCCTATGCCAACGGCAATCGAAAAAATAACACGCATGGTTTAATTATTTATTTTTTTATCGGGCGTAAAGATAAAAAAGTATTTTTTTGGACACACGGTAAGGTGTTAACACGAATGTTAAGAAGAAAGCCACCGACGGAGAGCAGGTTTTGTCGTTTAAGCTGTAACCGCTCCCCTGCACTAGTCCTTTTCCTATGCTGCACTGGCCTGGCGCCCATGGTCTAAAAGGCCCTGTTTATGCCCAATATCCACCTGGGCGCCAGGTATTGCGGCAGGTTAAGCGTGGTCCTGTTTACCAGCAATGGCATATCAAAACGCAACGTAAGCGGTTTGGCTTTGTTCCATACGCCCCACTTCTTTATCGTCACAGCGGCGCCCAAACCCGCATCGAACCGGAAGTCCGATAAAATACCTGCCGGCTGCATTTGTGTATAAAAAAGCGCGGCTGCCACCGTGTCAACAGCATTCAGTTCGATTACCCCCATATCGGCAAAAGCGTACAAGGCCATTCCCAACCAATTCTTCGTACATGAAGGCTGCCAGCGTACATAGTCCGTAAAATCTATTTCCATATTCAGCGCAGCGCCGCTTCTTCCTTTATATGCCGTGTATTGTTTGCCCGACCGGCTGTCGAGCGCATAATACCCGCTATAGCCGCGCATATTTAATCCACCACCGTAGTGAAAGTAATTACCTTCATAGGGCGAGAAGGTTGTCCAGGAAAAGGGAACAAAGGCCTGGCTACGCACATATTTATTGTCCATCATATCTTCGGGAGCGGCACCTGCCAGGAACAAAGCGCTTTCATAGGGAATAGACCGGCCCAGGCCATAGCGGGCAAAGAGGCGGGTACGTAACTGCAAACGATGCAGAACCTGGGAATTCACCCATTCCATCTGCACATAGTTATAGTCGAAATGCTCAGACAGCAAGGGTAAGCTGAGCGATAATATATACTGTCCTCCCCCCCTCCGGTAACGATAGCTCTGCCTGTAGCGGGCATCCAGACGCGTATTCTTCGCAGAGCCGGTACTGCTCCATTCCTCCGGGTATAAGGCGTAATAGCGTCTATCGCCATTGCGATATTGTGTTTGCCCGGTTATGGAAAGATGCTTGCCGGGCCGGACGGTCCATTCCAGGCCCAGGCGGTGTCGCCACAGCCCGTCCAGGAAAAGACTCTGAGCGGATAGCGTCAACTGAGCAAAGGGGATACTGAGCGGTGTTTCAAAACGCAATGTATAGTTTATCCACCGTTCCATCCCGGTAGCAGGCCTCCGCTCTGCAAAACGGTCCCATACCCCTAGCCCGGAATTAAACCATACTGATCCCTCCCATTTAAAAAAAGTGTTCAGGTAACTTCCATTAATATGCAGGCCCGGTTTCAGCCCGTCTATGGCATTATACCAGATATCGGGGCGCAGGTATAAGCGGTAGTGCTTCCAGTCGGCAGCTGGCATAAATCCCGCATCCCAGGCCAGCTTTATATTACCGGCTGCAGGCCATCCGCGCCACCGGGCATTATTCCACATCATCCTGTCGGCCAGCCGTTGCGATGTATCCAGGGTTACACAACGAATTCCCTCCGGCTCTTCAATATGTACCCGGTAGGTCCGGTTTAATTTTCCCCAGCCGATCCACCGGGGCAGAACAGTACCGGCATCCGTTTTAGAAAACCAGGTATTGGGTATCGTATAATTTTTCAGGGCGTTTTTACCGGTTTGCACCGTGAAATCCAAAGGCATCTGCATAGTGCCCTTTCTTGTAAAACTAAGTTCAAAACTATCTGTTCCCTTTATCTTTTTAATACGTCCTATACTATAGTCTATACTTTTCGTCGTTTCCAGCCATTCATCAAAAAACCAGTTAAGATCAACATGTGTAAAAGATATTATCGACTGCCGGAAGTCTTCCAGGTAAGGATGGGCAAATTTCCATTGCCTAACATAGTGCCGCATGGCTTCCCTGAACAAGCTGTCGCCCAGCACATATTGTAAATTGTACAGCATGGAGGCCGTCTTATAATAAACTAACCGGTAACCGCCTCCATGGCCCAGGGCACCATGAAAATCATCGGAATGCGTATTTAACTGGTAATCGTTTCCTGTGGCGGCATCTGTAATATAAGGCAACAGCACGCGTACATCCTTTGTCCGCCTCGGTTCTGAGAACCTGCGCAGCCAGCGGTTCGCCGGAGCGGGCTCCAATGCATCGCCCATCTTAATAAGCCCTTCGGCCGTCAGGAACTGTGTAAAGCCTTCATCCAGGGCGGCCCGGTAGGTTTCGTTACTACCTACCATACCGTAAAACCAATTATGGGCTATTTCATGAACCAATAATCCTTTATAGCCGGGGGCCCTGCCTCCGTCCATAGTAATCATAGGATACTCCATCCCGTCGTTGGCGTCGGCTGCTACCATTTTAGGATAATGATACAATCCGTACTCTTCTGAAAAAGTTTTTATAATATCGGCAACCAATGCCGCACCATTTTGCCAGCCCGAGGCATGGGGTTCCTGTGCTATGGCTACACATTCGACATTATTCCAGAAGGTTGTGCCTATCCGGTAGCTGGGATCTGCGGTGAAAGCAAAATCATGAACATGCTCGGCATAAAACCGCCATACCTTGCGTTCTTCCGGCCGGTAAGGTATAATAACAGAAGGGGGCTCGTTCCAGGGCTTATGCGCAAAATTTTTCAGGTCCAGCTTCTGTCGCAAACTGTCGGGCAATACCTCTTGCCGGTTTTGCAAGATCCCCGTAGCCTCTACAACATAGTTAGCGGCAAAATCGAGTGAAACATCATAAGTTCCGAAATCGCCATAAAACTCTTTTCCCAAATGCTGCTGCGTGTCCCAACCGAATTTGGCGTCATAAACGCATATCTTAGGAAACCACTGGCAGCCGTTATAATGCATAAATCCCCAGGCATCATACATCTGCATGCGCCTTCTCGTCCCGCCGCGGTCAAAATAAGTGGCAAAGTTCATAGTGAAAGTCACAGAACGGCCCGGCAGCAAAGGTTCGGGTAAATATACTTTAAGAATGGTATTATCCAGCTCGGTCTGCGCAGGCATACCGTCAACCAACAATTTATCCAGAACCGTGCCCAGGCCTGCTGCTTCATTCTTTCCCAGAAGCGGCTTTACTTTATTGGCCTTTTCCAGCAAATGGGTATAAGAACCCTTAATAAAAGCATTCTGGAACAGGTGAAAGAAAACGGAATACAAAGTATCCGGCGAATTATTATAGTAAACTAATTCCTCCGTCCCGTTTATCCGGTGCTGTTGTTCATCAATCCTTGCTTTTATAGTATAAGCAACATCCTGCTGCCAGTAAGCCGCATGAGGCTTCCTGTTCTTCCAGTACAATTGCGGTTGCTGATAACCGGGGTACGACAATTGCGTCCGGGCTTCATGGGAAAAAAGCAACAATAATAGCAGGACAATTAAACGGGCCCAAAAAGGATTCATGTTCACATCAATTCAAACTGTGAATATAAAAAACTTCTTAGCCAAAACAAGGTGTGCGTGTCGGAGGGAGGAAAATTCAGTGCTTAATATTCTGTACGCTTAATGGCCCAACAACCGCTCCATGACATAAAAAACGGCCGGGCATACCGTAGCGTTCTTCAGGGTCAGGTTAGGCTGTTTCCACAACACGTCCTCGTCGGTATAGGGATAGCGCATGCAATCCCTTGGCCGGTCTTCGTAGATGCTGCAGTAATTATCTGCGCCCAGGAAGGGGCAGGGATGGGTTGTTAGCACGTAATCGCCATCTTCGTCCATGCGCAGATACTGCTCTATGAATGCAGATTCTTTCATGCGCAGGCGGCGGGCTATACGCTTTATGTCCGGCATTTTAAAACGCGGCGAGTAATTCTTACAGCAATTAGCGCATTGCAGGCAATCTATTTTTTCGAAAGCTTCTCCATGCAGTGTGGGCAACTGCTGCAGCACCTTATTCTTGTCCGACCGCTTTAGAAAGTCTTTATAGGCTTTACTATGCTCCTTCGACAACTTCGCATACTGTTCCAAATTTATTCCGGCCATAACACAACATTCAGTGGGTTACTCATGCACATCAGAACGTTGCCGGTTTACGATACCGGGGCGCCCAGCTCTTCAAAATACCCTGTTTTTTTGTTCTTACGAACATTATCCCAGGGAAAATAACGCCCGTTCATAGCCACATAAACCCCCTGGGGAAGTGTTTGTAAAAAAGCCAAAGCAGCGCCCAGGTTGAAAAAACCATCCGAGCTGCCGAATTTATATGGGATCATAGCGCCTGTAATCACGATCGTTTTTCCGAGTTGTGCCTTAGCCAGGTATTCGGCTGTTACCTGCATCGTATCGGTTCCGTGTGTTATCAGGATGCGGTCTTCTATCGCCGATTGGCAGGAGTGGAGTATCAGTTCCCGGTCGTTATCCGTCATTTCCAGGCTGTCTACCATCATCAGCGTCCTGATCTCTGTAGGAACCGTACAACGGCCCAGCTTCAACATTTCCGGAACATGTGTTTCTTCGAAATCTAGTTTACCATTGATCATATCGTACTCCTTATCGAAGGTACCGCCGGTAATTAATATCCGAATCGCCATTACTATTTGCTATTATTATGGATTACAGAGAAGCCGGGAATATGACCGGAGCCCTATCCGGCTTCTCTTATATATTTTTTGAAACGAAAGACAGTAAACATCCAGTGCCTGGTCAAGCATATTTTCCAACTTATTACTACATAGTTAACTACTCATCAACCTCTTGTCAATTTGGGGTTTTGCATTTTAACCTTTAGATACTTCACAATAGCGATCAGTCAAATTGAAAGACAAAACCAAAAAGCGCAATGCTATAATAAACAATCAACTATAAGAGAACAAGTCGCTAAAGCAGGCTTGAACCGGTACGAGGCGCTAGGATGCAGATTGCAGCCGGCTAACAATTTCTGTTATTCCCTGTTGCAATTCCTCTTCCGTAATAGGCTGTTTTTCAAATTTTTTGCCCGTAATGTGCTCATACAGTTCCGCATAACGCTCTGTAACGCTGTGCACAAACTCATCGGTCATATCCGGAACACTTTGCCCTTCTTTTCCCTGGAAGCCATTTTCCATAAGCCATTCGCGTACAAATTCTTTAGATAACTGGCGTTGCTGTTCGCCTTTTTGCTGGCGTTCTTCAAAACCCTCGCTATAGAAATAACGGGAAGAATCGGGCGTATGAATCTCGTCGATCAGGTAAATTGTGTCCCCTATTTTACCAAATTCATATTTTGTGTCTACCAGGATAAGGCCACGCTCTTTAGCCATTTCCCTGCCCCGCTGGAACAACGCTTTAGTGTAAGCTTCCAGTTTATTATAATCTTCTTCTGATACCAGGCCCTGGCGGATAATTTCCTCACGGCTTATATCTTCATCGTGACCTTCATGCGCTTTAGTGGTCGGAGTAACTATGGGCTCGGCAAAATAGTCATTTTCCTTCAAACCCTCGGGTAAGGCCACACCGCAAAGTTCCCTTGCCCCGCTTTTATAAGTACGCCAGGCATGGCCGGTAAGATTGCCGCGGATCACCATCTCAACTGGGAAAGTTTCGCATTTCAACCCTACCGTAGCATTCGGCAGCGTAGAGCCATCCAATACCCAGTTCGGCACGATATCCTGTGTAGCTTCCAGGAAGTAAGAAGCGATCTGGTTCAACACCTGCCCTTTAAAAGGGATCGGCCTGGGTAATACAACGTCAAAAGCAGATATACGGTCGCTCACGACCATAGCCAGGTGCTTATCGCCAATAGTATATACATCACGAACTTTACCCTTATAAAAGGCCGTCTGATTAGGTAATTGCAACATGTTATTAAATTATTATAATTATCGATTATTTGATTTGCAAAAGTACAGATTCTGTGCTATCCCGCCGGATGAAAGTTTATCTTTCTTACAGAAAAAGAGAACCAGGCGTCTTATAGTTTCAGCAGCAAAAGCAATACACAACCGACCAGGAAGCCCGATACTGCCCCGAAAAGCTGGATAATACGCTGTTCCTTCCGTGTATGCCGCACTAATAACCGGCCAACCTGGTCGGCCGGGATTTTATCGGCCAGGTTCCGGACAATTTTTTCGGGTGTCATCTTTTCTGAAAGACTTTTGCCCGCTTTCTGCAACAATTCCGGCAACAAAAGTTGAATTTCGTCCATCAGGCTGGACTTCATCATGCCTATCGTCTTATCCCCGATAAACATGGCTATAGCCGGCATTTTTTCCTTAAGCTTCTCCCGCAGAAAGATATCAATATGCCCTTCCACAAAGGGTAAAAGCTCGTTGGTAACCTGTTCGGCCTTTTGTCCCTCCAGCAATTTGGGCGCCAGGTCCTGCCCGGCGAAAACGTGGGCCAGGCTTTCTATATAAACAGGAATACGGGGCGGCAGTACTTTAGACAGCAATAAGTTCAAAAAGGCCAGATGCAACAACCATCCTATACAAGCAGCTATTAAAGGAAAAAAATACAAATACATATCGCAAAAATAGCGCGCACGTATTAAACGAGGAAATAATTAAAATAAGACCACGCCCTTCCTGCTTCGCAGGATAGGACCATGCCGTTTTCAATACCCTTTACGGAATAACGGCCATTCTCCCTACAGCGCATCAACGGCAAAGGAGCCGTATGAATTCAGAACCTGTCACCGCGGCGGAAACGTGCCCCGGGTGGGAGGAAACGCCGGGAATAGATCTGTCTATTTTCCTCATCCCTAGCTATGCAGCACCGGGAAGGAACTGCCTAATTTATTAGCTTTCCGGCAAGCAAAATATATTAACTTTGCGACTCATCAGAGAAACATACAAACAATTAATTACAGATGATACACATCACCTTACCGGATGGAGCCGTACGGGAATACGAAGCTGGAGTCTCCGCATTGGACATCGCGAGATCGATCAGCGAGGGCTTGGACATGAAAGTTATGGGCGCTGACGTGATTGGGAAGGTAGTAGATGCCTTCCGCCCTATTAACAGCGACGCTTCGCTGAAATTATTAACCTGGACGGAACAGGATGGCAAATCCACATTCTGGCATAGCTCCGCGCACTTAATGGCAGAAGCAATAGAATCAATCTTTCCGGGAACGAAATTTGGAATTGGCCCCGCTATCGAAACGGGTTTTTACTACGATATAGATTTAGGCGACCGCAAGATCGAGGACCAAGACCTCGCCAAAATAGAGAAGAAATTCAAGGAACTTGCGTCTCAGAAAGAAGTATATACCCGGACCGAAATATCCAAAGCGGATGCTATTAAATATTTTACAGAAAAAGGGGACGAATACAAACTGGAATTGATCGACGGTTTACAGGATGGCGAGATCACCTTTTACCAACAGGGTAATTTTACTGATCTCTGCCGGGGGCCCCATATTCCCAATACCGGCTTTATCAAAGCCATCAAGCTGACCAATATTGCAGGCGCTTACTGGCGGGGCGATGAAAAGAATAAAATGCTGACCCGCATATACGGTGTTACCTTCCCCTCACAGAAAGAGCTGGACGAATACTTGTTAATGCTGGAAGAGGCCAAGAAAAGAGATCATCGCAAACTCGGCAAGGAGCTGCAACTGTTCACTTTCTCTGAAAAAGTGGGCGCCGGCTTACCTATGTGGCTGCCTAAAGGGGCTATGCTGCGCCAGCGATTACAGGATTTTTTACAGGCTGCGCAGATCGAAACCGGATATCTGCCTGTTATCACACCGCATATTGGCAACGTTAACCTGTATAAAACATCGGGACACTATGAAAAGTATGGCGCCGACAGTTTCCAGGCCATTAAAACACCGCATGAAGGCGAAGAGTTCTTCCTGAAACCGATGAACTGCCCGCATCACTGCGAGATTTATAAATCTTCACCCAAATCGTACAAGGACCTTCCTGTGCGCTTTGCAGAATTTGGTACCGTGTATCGTTACGAACAGGCAGGCGAACTGCATGGTTTAACCCGGGTACGCGGTTTTACCCAGGATGACGCGCACCTGTTTTGCCGTCCCGACCAGGTTAAAGAAGAATTTAAAAAGGTGATCGATCTTGTATTGTACACCTTCAATTCACTTGGCTTTACCGAGTACACGGCCCAGGTATCCTTAAGAGATAAAAACAATAAAGAAAAATACATTGGCAGCGAAGAGAACTGGGATATTGCCGAAAACTCGATAAGAGAAGCCGCAGCAGAAAAAGGGCTGATCACCGTGGAAGAGGAAGGCGAAGCCGCATTCTACGGACCTAAACTGGACTTTATGGTCAGGGATGCACTGGGACGCAAATGGCAGCTTGGCACCATACAGGTAGACTACAACCTGCCGGAACGTTTCGAACTGGAGTACGTAGACAGCGACAACTCCCGCAAGCGCCCGGTAATGATCCATAGGGCGCCCTTCGGTTCCCTGGAACGCTTTATCGCCGTGCTGCTGGAACACTGCGGGGGCAACCTGCCTTTATGGCTGGCGCCCGTGCAGGTAAAAGTACTGCCCATATCCGAAAAATTCCTGCCCTATGCGCAGCAGGTGGCAGCACAATTAAAGCAGCTGAATATACGGGCTGAGGTGGACGAACGTAATGAAAAAATCGGCAAGCTCATCCGCGATACGGAATTAGAAAAAGTACCCTACATGTTGGTCATCGGCGAAAAGGAAATGAACGAGCAATCCGTTTCCGTTCGCCGCCACGGAAAGGGCGATCTGGGATCGCAAACAATTGCAGCCTTTGCCCAACAGGTAAAAGAAGAGGTGGACGCAAGAATTCTGAAATAGAACACTTCCCGCCCCAACCGACAACTGTTTAATAATAAAATAAAACCTGCCAGCCATCCTGCCAGGTTTTATTTTTGAACAAAAAACGATAATAATATTTCCAGACACCATGGCTACAATCATTGTAATAATACAGTGGCCTATAATACCGGATATATTTTGCTCTACTTTATCCTGCTCCCCGTTTTATTCCTGGCTACGGTTATTCAACTGTGCTACCTCTTCCTTATCCGCCGGTTTCCGCCCGCGGTGGCCGATGCCTCTGCCCAGCCTGGTCCTGTTTCTATTATTATCTGTGCCAAAAACGAACAACATAACCTGGCGCATTTCCTGCCGCTTGTACTGGAGCAGGACTATCCTACGGAACTATTTGAAGTTATTGTCGTTGACGATGCATCGACAGACAATTCAGGCGCTGTTTTAGCCAGCCTGGGAGAAAAGTACCCGGTATTACGCGTATTGCGTATTGACGCCCATACAGAGCGCCACCTGCCCGGTAAAAAGTTCGCGCTGGCCCGCGGTATAGAACTAGCCCGGCACAACCGGCTTTTACTGACCGATGCCGATTGCCGGCCTGCGTCTGATCAATGGTTGCGGAAAATGACGTCCGCACCGGCCGGTATCATCCTCGGATACGGGGCTTATAACACAGGCCCCGGCCTGTTGAACCGCTTTATACGCTGGGAAACGGTACATACCTGTATGCAGTATTGCAGCTATGCGCTGGCAGGCCAACCTTATATGGGGGTAGGCCGAAACCTGTCTTATACCAAAGAGCTGCTGCAGGAACTGCCTAAGCATCCTGCCTTCACAGAACACTATGCATCGCTGCCATCGGGCGACGACGACCTGCTGGTCAGCGCGCTGGGACACAAAAAAAACATAGCTCTTTGCCTCGCCCCCAAAGCACATACCATCTCAAATCCACCCGGGAACTGGAGCGCCTGGCGGCGGCAAAAAACCCGGCATGTCAGCACCGGCAAGTATTATAACAAAAATACCAGGTCACTGCTCGGCCTCT
Organism: Taibaiella helva; assembly: GCA_040392235.1. Classification (GTDB taxonomy): domain Bacteria; phylum Bacteroidota; class Bacteroidia; order Chitinophagales; family Chitinophagaceae; genus Taibaiella; species Taibaiella helvus_A. The sequence goes on from JBEBWN010000016.1 coordinate 16,908, forward strand.
ATGCCCTTAGTCATGGACTCTACTGGCTATCAGGCCTCCTTTTGGCCGGCTTATGGCTATGTGGTTTACTCCCCTGTAATGGTCTCATTTTATTCCTGTCCGCACTCTTCCTGGTACGGTTGTCTGCCTACTGGCTACTGGCCGCAAACTGGTACCGCCGCCTCCGGGAAACCGGCTTGCTGTTGTTTTATCCTGCCGGCGACCTGGCCTGGGCCCTGTACAACTTGCTGCTGGCGCCTTTTATCTTCTGGAGAAACAGGATGAAATGGAAATAAACAGGCACCGGCCCTGGAAATGCCACCGGGCAACCTTTTTTTGCACAGGAGCAAGTGAAATCCCGTCCGTATGTATGAAAAAATTTTGCTCCTTTTATTTTTTTCCGCACCTTTGCGCCAGATCTTTACATTTCTTTCTTATGTACCCTGGCGGTATACCGTGGTAACACCCACACTTTAAATACCTGCAGGGTGCCAGCTACTTAAAGGATTGCATTTTGTTCTCCTTTTTATTTTAGCGACAAACACTACTAAAGCAGTAGAGTTAGTAGTTTTTATAGCGGTGAGCTGTATAAGCATTGAACGTATTGATCCCTGTTACCTGTTGCCGAAATCAATAATAAAAACGAGCGAACAATGATCGATCTATTTTTCATTAAAGCGCCGGGAAATTCCCTTCTGCTTTCTTCCGTTCCAGGGCCCTTAACGGGCTTAACCGGCTCCATATCCTTCCTGCTTCCTTTTTCCTGTTGTTGCTGTTAGCCACTCCTCTCCCGCTACAGCCCTGTACACAGGCGCTCTTGCTTAACGTACCATTTTACTGATACATAATTACCTGTCGCAGCCCTCAGCCGCGCAAGTCCTGCTGTCCAGGTTTCCTAAGAAGCCGGGGTAAGGTATACCCGCCCGCTGAGGTCTAATCTGTACCACCGGCCAAACCAGGTCCGGAATCAACATTAGTGCAATATCACAATTCAAAATAAAAATCTATGCAACACAATAAACGTACATTTCTTACAACACTTACACTGCAATTATTCGTAGCCCTTTACGCTCCCCTATTTGCCCAGCAGCCTACCATAGTAAAGGGACAGGTCAGAAATGCCAGCGGGACGGCCGTGCCACAGGCTTTTATCAGTATAGACGACAATGTCGTTACCGGCTTCAGCGATGCAGAGGGCCGTTTTGGCCTGCTCACCACCCTGGCGCCCCCCTTCGCGCTTTATGTATCAACGCCGGACTATAAATTTCAATCCCTTTCTTTCCAGGGCCAGCAGGATAGCATCCTGATCGTATTGGAACCTCTTTCGGGCGAACTTGGAGAAGTGGCTATAACGGCGCGGCGCCGTGCAGAACGGACACAGGATGTGCCCATTACCCTGTCTGTTATCGATGGGGCGCGGATAGAGGATGCCGGCGCCTTTAACGTGAACCGGGTAAAAGAACTCATTCCCAGTGTACAGCTTTATTCGTCTAACCCCAGGAATACGACATTAAATATCCGGGGCCTGGGCTCTACGTTCGGATTAACCAACGATGGCATTGACCCCGGTGTGGGCTTCTATGTAGACGGTGTATATTATGCCCGCCCGGCGGCCGCCACACTGGACTTTATCGATATAGAGCGCATAGAGGTTTTAAGAGGACCACAAGGCACCTTATTCGGGAAAAATACGACTGCCGGCGCTTTTAATATCACCACTAAAAGACCTGTTTTCAAGCCGGAAGCCACATTTGAAACCAGCTACGGCAACCTAGGCTATGTCCAGGCCAAGAGTTCCGTATCCGGCGCCCTCACTAAGAAAATAGCGGGCCGCATTTCCTTTTCCGGAACACAAAGAGACGGGCTGCTCTATAACACGGCAACCGATAAGTATGTCAATGACCTGAACAATATTGGCGGGCGGGCACAACTATTATACAAGCCCTCTGAAAACATCAGCCTGCTCCTTACAGGCGATGCTTCGCGGCAGCGTCCCGATGGCTATGCACAAGTGTACGCTGGCGCCGTAACAACGCTGCGCCCGGAATACCGGCAATTTTCCAGCATTGTAAAAGACCTCAATTATAGCTTACCCAGTGCAAATCCCTTCGACCGTATCATTGATCACAATACCTCCTGGCGTTCCAACAACGATCTCGGTGGCGTTTCGCTCAACCTGGACGCGAAGGCAGGCAGGGGCACCCTTACCGCAACATCCGCCTGGCGCTATTGGAACTGGGACCCTTCCAATGACCGGGACTTTACCGGCTTAGCCATGCTGTCTAAGTCACAGGCGCCATCGAAACACCAGCAGTGGTCGCAGGAAATAAGATATGCCGGCAACTTCTCCTCCCGCCTGAGCGGAGTGGCTGGCGTATACGCCCTATACCAAAGCCTGCAGTCGTCACCCTACCATACCGAAGAGGCTGGCGACGCCCAATGGCGTTTTGCACAAAACACCACCAGCCCGCTCTGGCAAACCCCGGGCTTATTTGATGGCTATGGCATCCGTACCACTTCATCACTGTACACCTTTAGCGGCGCCGTATTTGCACAGGCAGACTGGGAAATCTTCAACAAATTCCATGTTTTGCCAGGATTGCGCTTTAATTACGACAGCAAAAATGCCCGCTATAACAGGGTAACCTACGGCGGCCTGGTCACTACCGACCCCGAACTGCTCGCACTTTTAAATGCAGTGTATAACAACCAGGCCTTCCGTGCCGAAGTACGCAACAGCAATATATCCGGGCAGCTGACTTTATCTTATTCTGCCAGCAGCAATCTCAATGTATATGCCACCTATTCGACAGCATACAAACCCGTGGGGTTGAATCTCGGCGGACTACCCAAAGCCAATGGCGAAACCATGATCGAGCTGGCTGAAGTGAAGCCCGAATACGTCAGTCATTGGGAGGCGGGGGTAAAATCAACTCCCTTTAACGGTATTACCCTGAATGCGGCCTTCTTTAATACCGAAATTAAAGATTATCAAACCCTGGTGCAAACTGCCGAACTAGGCGTTAACCGCGGCTACCTCGCCAATGCCGAAAAGGTAAGGGTAAGCGGTGCAGAGTTGGACCTGAATGCCCGGTTGGGCCAATATTTCCGTATAAACGGCGCATTGTCTTATACCGATGCGCGCTATGTATCTTTTAAAAATGCGCCTGTGCCCCTGGAAGAAACCGGCGCCCCGGTAGCGTTCAAGGACATATCCGGAGGCCGCCTGCCTGGCGTTTCCAAATGGGCCGCGTCACTAGGTGGCGAAGTCGCCCTTCCCTTTAAACTGATCAGCCAGGAGGGAAAAGTATTCCTGGCCCTGGAATCTTCTTTCCGTTCGGTTTTTTCATCCAGTCCCTCCCCCTCGCAATACCTGAACATCGAGGGCTACGCGCTGCTCAATGGCCGCCTGGGATACCGTACCAACAAAGGAATAACGCTTTTCGTATGGAGCCGGAATATTTTAGACAATAACTATTTTGAACAATTTTTACCGGGGGCAGGCAATGCCGGCCATTATGCTGCTATCCTGGGCGATCAGCGTACTTATGGCGTTACCCTGCGCCTGACACGCTGACCGGGACCTTCTGTTAAGCAGTATTGCCGCAACGGGAATTGTTCCCGTTGCGGCTACTTATTTTCTTCAACGCCGCCCCAACCACGGTCTCGCGTCCTACTACGGAGAGCAACGAAAGCAAGTAGAATAGGCTTGAACAGCTTATCATAAAAATATGATGTGCTACCGGTAGCTTTACGACGAATAAGAGGTATCGCAGGCCATATCCCGGAATTAAATCCTGCAAAGAAAAGCATCAGGGCAAAATGGAATAGCTCCGGTTGGGTTAATGATTTTCGAAAACAATTATTGCAAATTTAGACCCGATTGCACTGCCGATTCATTTACAGAAGGTCTGCATTAGCCCCGATAATGTATTTTTGCAGTTTTTGCTACAACGAAATACTATATATGGAGGTCATACGAAAATATTTTTCTGATTTCACAAAGGAACAATTGGATCAGTTTAGTGCCTTGGATGAGCTGTATAATACCTGGAACCAACAGATTAATGTGATTTCCAGGAAAGATATACAGGAATTGTACACAAGACACGTGTTACATTCTCTAAGTATAGCGGCCGTATGTCCTTTCAATGAGAGTATGCGTATCCTGGATATTGGTACCGGCGGCGGTTTCCCGGGCATACCGCTGGCCATATTCTATCCTGAAGTCCACTTTACACTGGTCGACTCCATTGGGAAAAAGCTAAAAGTAGTACAGGGAATAGCCAATGCTATAGGATTAAAAAATGTACGCGTTATCCATTCCAGAGTTGAAGACTTACCCCAGCAGGATTTCGACTTTGCGGTCAGCAGGGCGGTTGCCCCCCTCAAAGATCTGTGGCGATGGGCCAGGCCCTACATAAAGAAAAGGAACTCCACTACCCTGGCCAATGGCCTTATATGCCTGAAAGGAGGCGACCTGGCACAGGAAATCAGCGAATCCGGTTTAAGACCATCCCTTTGGTCCCTTAACGACATCTTCCCCGAACCCCAATTTGAAGATAAATACGTTGTTTGGGTAGGGAAATAAATGCTTTTAAAAGGGAAAACGGGTATTAGGTCAAAAGTTAAAAGGCAAAACAAGAAATAGATAACAGTTTGATAGTCATATAACTACGAAGTAATGAGCCGAAATATAATACTTAACTAGACACCGGGCATTAGATGCAAGTGCGAATGACAGGTTTGCAGTGAGAAAAAGTAAAAGCAATATATAGTACCATAAGACATAAGACAACAATGCAATATGCCATAAAAATAGATCGTATCAGCAAACGCTACCCGGGGGCAGAAAAAGCGGCATTACAGGCGCTCCAGCTGTCGTTCAAAAAAGGGAGCATTGCCGGTTTGCTGGGGCCTAACGGCGCAGGGAAAACAACGACCATTTCCATTATCTGCGGGCTTATCTTACAGGATGAGGGCATAGTCACTATTTTAGACCTGGACAATAAGAAGGACACCATTGCCATCAAATACAAGATCGGTATTGTGCCACAGCAAGTTGCGCTGTATCCGCAGCTTTCTGCCCGGGAAAACCTGAACTATATCGGAAGACTGTATAAAATTCCACAAAAAATCCTGGACAACAGAATAGACGATATGCTGGAACGGTTCGGCCTTTCCCCACACCGGAATAAACGCCTCCACCAGTACAGCGGGGGTATGAAAAGAAGAGCCAATATTATTGCCGGCTTATTGCATGAACCAGAAATCCTGATCCTGGACGAACCTACCGCCGGTGTTGACGTTCAGTCCCGCAATATGATCCTTGATTTTTTAAAACAGTACAACGAAGATGGCAAAACGATCATTTACACTTCCCATCTCCTTGAGGAAGCGGAACGCATCTGCGACGACGTAGCCATAATAGATGAAGGCAAACTGATTGCACAAGACAGTCCTTCAGAACTGATCCGCCGGGCATCGGGATGCAGCAACCTGGAAGAAGTATTTTTGTATTATACCGGCAAAAGCGTGCGGGAATAGGAGATAAAAGGCAAAAGCTAAAAATAAGAATCTAAAAACGGGCCATTGCGGCGCCCGGTATTACCAAAAGATTATTCGTTTTGTCTTTTTACTTTAGCTTACCCCAGGTATCCGGCATTGGCGAGAACACCATAGAAGATTAATCAGCATGTCAATATATTCCGTTTAGTTCACCCTTTATCATTTTATCCAGGCAAATTGGCTCCTCAAAAAACATCCCGCTCCAGCTTCTTTTCCTTCCCGGAAAAAATGAAAAGTGTTGTTATCCCCGGCGCCAGGGGGATAACGGTTTATGAAGTATACCGGTTTTTCGCAAAGGAGTCGCGCAATATGCGCTTAAGTGAACGGGCTGCTGCTATATCCTTTAATTTCTTACTGGCTATCCCCCCTCTGCTGATCTTCCTGTTTTCCCTGCTGGTGTACCTGCCGGTCGACAGCGCACAGGATATGATTGTCTATCTCATGCGTTTGTTAACACCCGACCCGGCCCTGACCCGGTCCATGGAATCCATCGTTACCGACTTCATGAAGAATAAACAAAAAGAACTGATGTCCTTCAGCTTCCTTTCTATTCTTTTTGTTTCGTCCAACGGTGTAATGGGACTGTTACGCAGTTTCGACCGGGTGTCGCCGGTCCACGTGCGGCGAAGCGGGCTGGCCAGGAGGTGGAAAGCCATTCTGCTGACTATTGGCTTAATGATCGTTTTCCTCTTGTCTATAGCCATTATCGTTATCCAGACCAGTTTACTGGACACCTATATCCTGGATATGAAAGGTAACCCGCAGTACATTAAATGGGTAAGCTGGCTGGGTCTGGTCCTCATTATATACATTTCCTTCTGTATATTGTACAAATACGGACCATCATTAACGATAAAATTCCGTTTCTTTTCGTTAGGGGCTTTCCTGGCTACCCTATTGTTTCTCCTGGTATCTTATTGCTTTTTTGCCATTGCCAGCCACTTCATTAATTATAATAAGCTCTACGGCTCGCTGGGTACTTTATTAATGTTTATGATATGGATGTTCCTCACCGGCATTGCCTTACTGATCGGCTATGAAATCAATCTTTTTACTGCCTTGCACCGGCTTTATAAGAAAGGCGGGCAAACCGGTTCCGGGAATTAACAATCATTTTTCCTTCAGCCCGTAACATATTCTGTACCTTCAAAGCTCAAAATAAGCATCCTCCTTCCTTGTTTTCAGCATATCGGGGAAAGGAGGAGATCATAAATACTATTTTTAATTCCATAAACTACAAATAGAAAAATGAAAAAATTATTGGGTTTATTCCTTGCCGCCGCTTTCAGCGTTCCTTTTAGCCACGCGCAAAAGCAGGCTTCCCTGCCCATAGATGCCAGCTTCCCGGATGCCGCCTACCAGATATCGGATGTAGTTGCCGGCAAAAGCGCCCAGTTAAAAGACCTGAAAACCGATAAAGGCTTATTGGTCATCTTTACCTGCAATACTTGTCCCTTCGTGATCAAAAACCAAAAGCGCACTAAAGAAGTACTGAGCTATGCCCGGGCTAAAGGTATCGGCGTGGTTTTGGTCAACTCTAACGAAGGGCAACGCGATGAAGCAGATGCACCGGAAAAGATGAAAACCTATGCCCAATCGCAACAGTATCCCAATTACTATATAGATAAAGATGCGCAACTGGCCGATGCATTTGGCGCATCGCATACGCCCGAAGTCTTTCTTTTTTCCGGGAAAACGGAACGCCTGGTCTACAAAGGAGCAATGGATGACAGTCCTGCCGATCCCGGTTCCGCGAAAACCCTCTACCTGAAAAATGCTATGGACCAGCTATTAGCCGGCGGCACTATTAATCCTGCTGAAACAAAATCAGTAGGTTGTTCCATCAAAAGGCCTAAATAGCGCTATGCGGGAATTATGTAAAAAGTAAAAGGTAAAAAGGCAAAACCAAAAAGCCCGGCGACAAAAGCAGAACCTGCAGAGATTGCTTCGTGCCTCGCAATAGACGGACACGGGTGAAAAGAAACGGAAAGAACACACTAACTGCTGGGACAATAAGAAAAAACAACTGGCTAAAAAGCGATCAAAAACATTGCGACTCAGCGTCTTCTTTGCGTCTTTGCAAGAAAATACAGCGTTCCGATAGTGTTAACGAAATAGGCAAAACCGGAAAATACAATGCCAAACGAAGAACC
>JBEBWN010000017.1:0-24312 GCA_040392235.1 Taibaiella helva
GCTACCTTCCGGGAGGTGTTTCGCCATGCTGCCAATCCGGAAGTCTGCGAAGGAGCAGTAGTCGCTATCGAGAACTCCATCGCGGGCAGTATCCTTCCAAATTACAACCTGTTGAAACAGAGCGATCTTGTAGTGACGGGAGAGGTTTTCCTGGAGATACGCCAGCAGCTCATCGTCCTGGAAGGCACCCGCTTTGAAGATATCAGGGAAATTCATTCCCATCCTATGGCCATACTGCAATGCCTCGATTTTATTGACCAGCAGCCGCATTGGAAAGTGGTCGAAGCTGAAGATACTGCGCTCAGCGCCGCCCGTATCGCGCAGAACCGGTTGGGCCATGTGGCAGCTATTGCATCCGAGCGGGCGGCCTCTATTTATGGGCTACATTGTATACGTAAAGATATCCAGACCATGAAGAACAACTATACCCGTTTCCTTATCCTGGAAAGGCCACATTCGGCCCTTACGCCACAAATAGCTAATAAGGCTTCCATATACTTCGACGTCCGTAATGAAGTAGGCGGGCTAATGCGTGTATTACAGATATTGGCAGAGTATGGTCTGAACCTGAGTAAACTGCAAAGTTTTCCGATACCGGGCAGCAGTTGGCTTTATGGTTTTCATGCCGATATTGAGTTTTCCGATCCCGGTACATTGGAAGAGGCCCTGGGCCATATAGACAGGTATACACGGGAAGTAAGGGTGTATGGCCAATATGCTAAAGGCATTTCGGTAGAAAATGAAAAAATAACAAACGGAGTTTTATGATTGCAGAAAGACTGAATGGTATCGGCGAGTATTATTTCTCGGCTAAGATGCGGGAAATTGCTGCTATGGAGCAGGCAGGCCGCCCGGTTATTAACTTGGGCATCGGCAGCCCCGACTTACCCCCTCATCCTGAGGTTATACGGGCCTTACAGAACGAGGCGGCAAAGACGGATGCTCATGCTTACCAGGGTTATAAAGGTATTCCCGGCCTGAGAAATGCTTATGCAGATTGGTACCTGATGAGCTACAATGTTTCCCTTGATCCCGGTACCGAGGTGCTTCCCCTGATAGGTTCCAAAGAGGGTATTATGCATGTATGCATGACCTATCTGAATCCGGGCGATATAGCCTTGATACCAGACCCCGGTTATCCTACCTATTCCAGCGCTGTGCGCCTGGCGGGCGGAGTGCCGCATTATTATGGCCTGTGCCCGGAAGAGCAGGGCGGGCTGGATTGGACAGCTTTGGAAGCGATGGATCTAAGCAGGGTGAAATTAATGTTCATTAACTACCCGCATATGCCTACCGGGCAAACCGCAAGCCCGCTTCTGTTACGTCGCCTGGTCGATTTTGCCCGGAAGCATAAAATACTTCTGTTGCACGATAACCCTTACAGCTTTATACTGAATGATACGCCGTTGAGCATTTTTCAGGTGGAAGGTGCAAGAGCGGTAGCAATGGAATTAAATTCGCTGAGCAAATCACATAATATGGCAGGCTGGCGCCTGGGTTTCCTGGCGGGGGCGCAAAGCCGCATTGACGAAGTGCTGCGTTTTAAAAGCAATATGGACAGTGGCATGTTCCGGCCCTTGCAGGTAGCCGCTATTAAAGCCCTGGAATTAGGCCAGGACTGGTATGCCGGCATCAATGCAGTATATGCGTTACGGCGTGAGAAGGCCCGTTCCCTTATGATGCTTTTACGCTGCTCCGTACAGCCGGGGCAGGCGGGCATGTTCCTATGGGGCCAGGTGCCGCCCGGTATAGCGGATGGCTTCGGGCTGAGCGATATGGTATTGGAACAATGCAATGTTTTCATTACACCGGGCGGCATATTCGGTACAAACGGGTTGAAACATATACGCATAAGCCTGTGTAAAGACCTTGACGAACTGGATGCAGCTATTACGAATGTAAGGCAGGCAATAAGCCAGGGCAGACTATTACCCCTTGCCGCTGGTATTTCCTTATAGAAAAAAGAATCAAATGAAAATTGCTATCGTAGGTACGGGCTTAATAGGAGGCTCAATGGCTCTGGTGCTGCGCAAAAATAAATTTGTCGAAAGCATTATAGGTGTAGATAATAACCCGGAACATGCCCGGGAGGCTTTGGCATTGGGTATTGTTGATGAAATAGCGGGGCTCGACGAGGCCATCCGGCAAAGCGATATGATAATATTGTCCCTGCCAGTCGATAGCTGCCGGCTCTTGCTGCCTTATATACTGGACCGGGTGCAACACCAGGTGGTGACCGATACTGGATCGATCAAACTGCCGCTGGTGCAGGCAGTCATCCATCATCCTCAGCGGAACCGTTATGTTGCGGCGCACCCAATGTGGGGGACCGAATTCAGCGGACCTGCCGCAGCAACGGCAAATGCGTTCAAAGGCAGGTGCAATGTTATCTGTGATGCCGGCGGCTCCGCTCCGGATGCAGTGCAGGTAGTGGAAAAGATGTTCGGGGCTCTGGGTATGTACACCGTTCATATGGAATCTTCTGAGCATGATATACACGTTGCTTATGTAAGCCATATTTCCCATATTACTTCCTTTGCATTGGCCAATACCGTACTGGAAAAGGAGAAAGAAGAAGATGCTATTTTCGAACTGGCCAGTGCGGGGTTTGAAAGCACCGTGCGCCTGGCTAAGAGTAGCCCCGATATGTGGTTGCCTATTCTACAGTTAAACAAAGACCAGGTGTTGGATGTATTGAACGAACACATTGTGCAATTGCGAAAATTTAAATCCTGCCTGGAAAAGGAGAACTGGGCATATCTTTCCGAATTAATGCATAACGCCAATACTATTAAAAAGGTCCTGGACGACAGATTAGCGCCCACTACGGTGCGGTCAGAGTAATACTTTGTTGATCATGTTGCCATGAGCTGAGTTCCGCCTTTCTACTGCCGCGGATGTACAAACCGGAGATCAGTTCCTGGGCAATTTTTTATGTTTTATATTAAAATTTAATTCTCAATTTTACTAAATGAAAGCGGAACATATAATATCCGGCAGCCTGGTGGATGATATCTGGGCAAAGCGCCCCCTGATCATTTCTGGGCCCTGTAGTGCAGAAACAGAGGAACAGGTATTGGAAACGGCCCTTGCGCTGAAAGCTACCGGAAGAGTAGACTTGCTGAGGGCAGGTATATGGAAGCCCAGGACACGGCCGGGCAATTTTGAAGGCGTAGGGGCCAAAGGTCTACCCTGGTTGCAACAGGCGAAAAAGCTTACCGGTCTGCCGGTTGCCGTAGAAGTAGCAACTGCCGGCCAGGTGGAAGATGCCTTGAATTTCGATGTAGATGTGCTATGGATCGGCGCCCGGACCACCGTAAATCCTTTTAGTGTCCAGGAAGTGGCTAATGCTTTGAAAGGTGTTAATATCCCTGTATTGATAAAAAACCCGGTAAATGCTGACCTGGAACTATGGATTGGTGCTTTTGAACGGGTAGCAAAGGCAGATATAGACAAAATCGGGCTGATTCACCGGGGGTTCTCATCATACGGCAATACCGAATTCCGGAATGCGCCTATGTGGCACCTGGCTATAGAAATGAAGAGGCGCTACCCGGAGGTCCCTTTCCTGGTCGATCCTTCACATATATGCGGTAATACCCATATGCTGCAGGAAGTTTTGCAAAATGCCGTCGACCTGGATTATGACGGTGCCATTATCGAGAGTCATTGCAATCCGGAAATGGCCTGGAGCGATGCCCGTCAGCAAATTACCCCGCTGTCGCTCTCCGATCTGCTGGATCAGATCGTGTGGCGGAAAGAAGCCTTACCCGAACAGGCATCCGATGAGCAACTTAACCGCTACCGCCAGCAAATAAACCAGCTGGATGATGAGGTGTTGCAACTGCTCAGCGCCCGTATGAAAGTGGCAGAGAAAATAGGCCGGTACAAGAAAGATAATAATATCACTATCCTGCAAACAAACAGGTGGAATGAAGTGCTGGACCGCGTTTGCAAAAAAGGCGAACTATTGGGACTGAGCCGGGAATTTATTACCCAGTATTTCGACGCTATCCATATGGAAAGTATTAAACACCAGGATGCTGTTATGAACCAGTAAGCCCCGGCTTACTCGCATCAAGTAAAGCGTACTTTTTCGACTTGTTATTTCATAGTTAATGTGTTCGTTAGTCTGTTGTCAGTTTTGTTTTTGCCTTTTCACCTTTGACTTAACACTAGCATGCTCATCCAATCAACACTCCTTAGTTTTATGCAGCAAATTGATGTTGCCTTTAATAGTGCAACGACGACATTCTGTTTCAATGCCACACCGGATAGTTTAGTGGAATGGGGCCGGCCCGGAAAGACCTTTATCATTACAGACAGCCATATTATGGCCACTCATAAGCAACGTTTCCTCGGTTGGCCGGTTATTGAAATACCCCCGGGCGAACAATCCAAGAGCCTTGCAGTTCTGGAGCACATCATTAACCGCCTGCTGGAACTCGGGGCCGACAGGGATGCCTTGCTTATAGGCATTGGGGGCGGCGTTGTTACCGATATAACCGGCTTTGTGGCCGGCATATACAAAAGAGGTGTTTCTTTCGGCTTTGTGCCTACTTCTGTTTTGGCGATGGTAGATGCCGCAATTGGGGGAAAGAATGGCCTGGATATGGGCGACTTTAAAAATATGATAGGCTTGATCCGCCAGCCGCGTTTTCTTCTGTACGACTATAACTTTCTCGACAGTCTGCCCCGGGAGGAATGGATCAACGGGTTTGCAGAGATAGTGAAGCATGCGGCTATTGCGGATAAAGATATGCTACTGCTACTGGCCGGGAAGCGTATTGAGGCCTTCCAGGATGACCCGGGCCTGCTGAACCAACTGATACAACGCAATGCCCTGTTCAAGTCCGGTGTGGTGCAGCGTGACGAATGGGAAAAAGGTGAACGCAAACTGTTGAATTTTGGCCACACCTTGGGCCACGCCATCGAAAACCGGTACAACCTTCCTCATGGCCATGCCATATCTATAGGTATGGCAGCTGCCTGCCGCATGTCGGAGCGCCTGCTGGGCTTTGAGGAAACCCGTTTTGTAACAGATGTGTTACAACAATACCATTTGCCGGTTCAGCTTGAGTTCGATAAAGACGAAGCGTTAGCCACCATGATGACGGATAAGAAGAAAGAGGGCGATCAGATAATCTATATACTGTTGCGCCAATTGGGTGAGGCGGTATTACAACCCTTATCCCTTCAGGAAATTAAACAATCACTTTGATGGAACAGATTATAAGGCCTTCGGCCTTGCGCGGCCGGGTATGGGCCCCGGCTTCTAAAAGCGTTATGCAAAGAGCCTGCGCCGCTGCACTGATCAGGAAAGGGCATACCATATTGAATCAATACGGTACGTCTAATGATGATCAGGCGGCCCTGGGCATTATCCAGGCGCTGGGCGCTACCGTAAAGGTGATAGACGATAATAGCCTATCTATATGTTCCCCCGGCTTTCCGAACGGAGAGGGCGAGGGGGGCAAACGGATTATCCATTGCGGCGAGAGCGGGCTTTCGGTCCGTATGTTTACGCCGGTAGCGGCATTGCTGTCGCAGCCGGTAGCGATATCAGGCTCCGGCAGCCTGAGTGGCCGGCCGCTTCATTTTTTTGATCAGGTGCTTCCGCAACTGGGCGTAAGGGTCAATAGCCGGGGCGGCTTATTGCCATTAGAGGTCAGGGGGCCGCTACATCCCGAAACGATTACCGTCGACGGGTCGCTGAGCTCCCAATTCCTTACGGGTTTACTTTTTGCTTATGGCGCCTCGGTCGGTAAGTCTGTAACCATCTATTGTCCTGGTTTGAAAAGCAAGCCTTATATCCGGCTGACCTTACAGGTGATGGCGGCATTTGGCTTGCGTGTACCCGAAACTATGGATCTCGAAACCTTTGTGTTTCCCGAATGCGATAACCTCCCGGTACTGGCGCAGCCCATTGAGTACACTATTGAAGGCGATTGGAGCGGGGCCGCTTTCCTGCTGGTGGCAGGAGCCATAGCCGGTACTATAGAGGTGAAAGGGTTGGACCCCGAGTCGGAGCAGGCCGACCGGCAAATCTTAGATGTGCTGGCGCAATGCGGATGCTCCTTTTCCTGGCAGCGGGATACCCTCCTGGTCGCCAAGACTGCGTTGCAGCCCTTTCATTTCGATGCAACACATTGTCCCGATCTGTTCCCACCATTGGTAGCCCTGGCGGCCTATATAAAGGGCAAAAGCAGTATACAAGGCGTAAGCCGGCTGGCGCATAAAGAGAGTAACAGGGCTTTGACTCTGCAACAGGAATTTGCTAAGCTCGGGATACAGGTCAGCTTGCAGGACGATCTGATGATTATCGAGGGTAAAGAGCAGGTAGAAGGCGGAACGGTAACTTCCCATAATGATCATCGTATTGCTATGGCTTGTGCGGTGGCTGCATTGCGTGCCCGGCACCCGGTGCATATACAGCATGCTGAAGCGATACACAAGTCGTATCCCGGCTTTTATAAACACCTGGAGCAATTACAACATTTTCCCTGACGGAAATCGCCGTGCCCGGGTTGACATTTCATTTTTTAATGATTACATTTGGCTTATCACCGATTGGGATCTTTTTTTTAGGTACTCCTGGCCGGGACGGCCGGAAGCATGCGGCTCCCGGCATGGGCAAAGGTTTACTGGCTTCTAAAACTTTATACATGAATACATTTGGACGTTTATTTCGGGTTACTGTTTTCGGCGAATCGCATGGGCCTTGCGTGGGGGTGGTAATCGATGGTGTTCCCCCGGGGTTCCCGCTTCGTGAAGACGATTTTGTCACCGATATGGAACGCCGTAAAGGCGGTATGCAGAAAGGAACAACGCCGCGGAAGGAGGAAGATGTTCCTATGTTTATGAGCGGTGTCTTTCGTGAACATAGTACCGGGGCGCCTTTGACGATACTGTTCGAAAACAAAAACATCAGAAGCAGCGATTACGAGAAACACAGGGCTATACCACGGCCCGGCCACGCCGATTTTGTGGCCCATCAAAAATATAAAGGCTTTGAAGATTACCGGGGTAGTGGTCATTTTAGTGCCCGTCTTACTACCGGTATTGTGGCGGCTGGCGTGGTGGCCAAAAAAATACTGTCCACGGTAACCGTCAGCGCCGCCGTTTCTGAAATTGGCGGGGAAACTGATATAGAGGCTGGTCTGCAAAAGGCTATAGAAGCAAAAGATAGCGTAGGCGGTATCATCAGTTGCCATGTAAACGGCTTGCCTACGGGTTTAGGCGAGCCTTTCTGGGATAGTGTCGAGTCGTTGATAGCCCATGCTATGTTTGCTATTCCTGCGGTGAAAAGCGTCGAATTTGGTGGGGGGTTGCGGGCAGCAGCCCTGTTTGGTTTAGAACATAACGATGCTATATTAGATGCCTCGGGCACTACGCGCACAAACCATGCGGGAGGCATAGTGGGGGGCATAACCAATGGCAATGAACTCTTCTTTCGTATAGCCGTTAAGCCAACTTCATCAACGCCGCAACAGCAGGAATCCTGGAACAGGGAAACCGGCCAGATAGCGTCTTTCTCTGTAAAAGGGCGACATGATCTTTGTGTTGCATTGCGGGCGCCCGTTATCGTAGAGGCCATGACGGCCATTGTACTGGCCGATTTGCTGATGATCAACGGGAGATAGCTTACTGGGCTTATATACTGTCTTCAGGATAATAGATATCCATACAATAGCCGGTTTGCTGTCAGCGTAATTAATAGATCTGCTCCCGCTCGTTCCTTTGTCCTATCCGAGCGAAACTTTTCTCACCAAAGAGAATCTGCTCCGCGCTTTGTCCGGACACTCTATTACGTTCTGAATGGGAGCAGATTCCGCTGTGGGGGTTGGTGAAATGAGAGCGTTTCGCGCTCAATTTTGTCAACCCGAATTGCACATTCTTATGTGGCTTGAAATTTAACAGATATCATTGTCTTCTTCTTTATGCTTTCGTTCGTTACCCAGGAGCCGACCGGGGGGCGGGAAAGCGTTCGTTCGCCAGCAAAATGTTGTTCTTTGTGACTAATGTTAGATGGTTATGGTTTACGGTTTCGCGATACTTCGGCAACGTTTCACGGGGGCGTGACATCATGCCGAAGTACCGTGAAATAACTTGCAGCGGCAAAACTAATGCAACCATCTGCCACCATGCGCAGGACAGTCCGACTATAACCTGGTTGCCGTATTACTGTACGATGGGCATCAGCACCAATCCAATAGAGGCAAAGCACCATCGTGCGTCTCGCCTTGCTCTACAAGCCGCCAAAGAAGGGCAGATACATCTGCTGTTTCCAGATGCCGCTCATTTCACCCTGTAACCTTTCTTTGCTGTCTCTGACGTGAGATAATGATTTATCAAAGCAGCGCGGGCAGAAACCGTATTAACGCCCTGGCCGAAGAAGTGTATGTATTCACCAATACCACTTATATCTGCGCTCCTGCTTTTCTTATTTTGCTTCTGTGGCGCCGGGTAGCTTTTCCTGTTACCGTAATAAATCTTATTTTCGCAGGCGCATTATGAAACGTAGCTTGTTTTTATTCCTGTTGCTGGTAAGCTGCATCCCTGTTTTTTTGGGCGGCTGTGGAATATATAGCCTTTCGGGGGCTAATATTACCGGTAAAACAATTAATATCAGGACATTAGAAAATAGGGCGCTGAATGTGGTGCCCACCCTGAGCCAGACACTGACCGATAAACTACGTAACCGGATTTTATCGCAAACCGGTTTGGCTGCCGTAAATACGGAGGATGCTGATTACGATATGATAGTTACCATAATCATCTACAACCAGAACATTTCCGTTATGCAAAGCACCACTACTTCATCGCAGAACCGGTTGACGATTACAATAGAGGTAGATTTTAAGAACCGCGTAGACGAAAAGGGTAGCTTCAGGCAATCCTTTACACGCTTTGCTGATTTTCCGGCTAATCAACAGCTTATTGCCGTTGAAGCCGGCTTGATAGAGTCGATTGGTAACGAAATAGCCGACGATATTTTTAATAAAGCATTTGTAAATTGGTAAACCTTTTCCGGGTTTGATAAAAAACGACTACAATTGATCACTACCGAACGAATTTCCAGTTGGCTAAGGGAGCCACACCAGTTGCAGGAGATTTCTCCACGCGCCCTGTTGCAGCTGGTCAACCAATACCCTTATTTTACACCCGCGCATTACCTGAAGTTGTTGGCATTAAAGCAATATGATACCGATGCCAGCTTCGCGCTGAAGCAATCCCACCCGGTCAACCCGGTTTTGTTGGGCTACCTTGCAGCAGCAGCCCAAAATATGCCTATTGCCCCGGGCAATGCAGGTGTTGGCGCGGCTACCCCGGTTGATCCCCTTCGGTCAGTTGAGACAGGATCGGAAATAGATATTGTTATGCCGGTTTCTGCGCAGGATTATTTTTTGCAACAGGGAATAGAGGTGCCCGATGAGTTGCCAGTAGTACAGGAAGAAAGGCGGGAAGAGGAAAAAGAGAAATCGTTGATGGTCGTTATGAGTTTTGCCGAGTGGTTGAACTTTATACATTCCCGGGGCAAAAAAGAACGGGAAGAGGAGGAAGATCAAAGAGCGCTGAAAACAATGTGGCAGAAGCAAAAGCTAGCAGCGGCTATTGAGGAAGAAAGCGACGAAATTCCCGAACAGGTATTTGAAATGGCGGTAAACTCCATATCCAAACCTAATGAGCTGATCAGTGAGTCTTTAGCGGAAATATATGTGCGCCAGGGCAAAAAAGAGAAGGCCATTGAAATGTATAGAAAATTAAGTTTGCAGAATCCTGAAAAAAATACTTATTTTGCTGCCAAAATAGAAAATCTACAAAAAGATATATAAAATATGACTGTTCTGATTTCGATTGTTATACTGCTCGCCAGTTTAGTGTTGGGTTTCTTTATCCTGGTACAAAAACCTAAAGGAGGCGGTTTGTCCGGTTCTTTTGGTAGTTTAGGTACCCAGGTAATGGGGGTAAAGCAGTCCGGAGATGTAATGGAAAAAGGAACCTGGTACACTATGGGCATTATAGCGGCGCTTTGTGTGGTTTCGGTATTTACCTTACCTATTGCACGCCCTGCTAAAGCTAGCCAGGAAACGCAGCAACAGCAACAACAACAACAACAATCCGGTGGCGCGCAACAACAAGCTCCGGCTCAAGTCAAATAATACTTAAAAGTATTTGGCTCATAATTGTAAATGGGAGGCAAAACATATTTGCCTCCCATTTATATTATTAAAGTACCCTTCGGTTTAGGACTTTGAGGTTTCGGGTCACCCTGAAAAAAGTCATTGATATCAGCAGCTTTAATATCAACTTTACGCAACAATTTCCCGCCCCGGTGCCCAACCCAGACCGTTAGCTGTAATCTTATCAGATATCGCTCAATCAAAAACGCCCACAGATTATTCGGAAAATGAAAACGTTGTAATTACTTTGTAATAACTGGGGGGTTGACATCTAAAACGGAACTTTTTGCTTTATTCCCGCCGTTTTGCCATTTTTTATTTGCTGAAAAAGGATTAAATTAGCAAACAAAAAATGGCTTCGGCCCACTGAAGTGCGGAATTCGACTGTTATAATTATACATTAATTTTTCAGCCCTCATAAATACCCAACCGATTCGTGGCCATTTCGGGTGGCACTCATCAAGGTTTAACCGACTATGACATTTTTAAACGTAAACTTTGAAACCGAAGTAACTGTATTTGAAAGTTTTGACCGTATTGCTGATAAAATCTCAAAAGATATCAATCTAAAAATAAACAACACTTATTATAGGCTCGTAGACTTTGAGTTTTACACATATTCCAAAGTTATTCCCGACCCTCATACTTACCAGAACAAACTACAACTACAAACGGGTAAATTATATCTTCACGGTTCAGGTGTTGATATAACTTTTGGAGATGGTTTAAATTATGGAGGAATTTTGCTAAGAGGTATTGTAAAACTTTACGACGGAAGCGACCAATCGAGCGGATTTATGAAGAAACAATACGATGGCCCTCAAATTGTTGCCACAGAACTTTTTTCAAACCTTAATTCACTTTTAAGTTCAAAGGAAAATGAAATCTCATTAATTGATATAAGCGGACATATTCAAGATGCCTGTTTTTATCCAGCAATAAAAACTATAAAAACAAAAAGAATTGGTTTAACACCAAAACCAAATGACAAAGACGATTATTACAAAAATTTGCCACTCAGATACATTACTATTTTGCCCAAATTTCCAAATTTTAAGCAAGTAGTAAAAGGCATAGAAGGTATCTTAGGCGAACAAGTATTAAACGAAAAAATAACTATTGGCGAAGCACAAGAAATTTTGGGGTATCAAAAGAACTTCTAATGATAATCGACAGCCAAACTAACTTTCTATATTTAGCGGATACTTTCCCAATTATGTATCCAGACTTTTATAAACGGTTTGAAAACGTTTTAAGGGGGTGCAATATTTTGACCGATTTTTTGCCACAGACAAAAGATGTTTGGGCTGTTGACTATATGCCAATTCAAACAGAGCTTAATAAATTTGTTCGCTTTGTTTACAACCCTTCATACTTGCAAACAAAAAAACTTGTAAAGACCATTTCGGACGTTGATACAATCTGTAAAGAAATCGGCATAAGCACTTATAAAGTTAACATCATTCTTGACGGTGGCAATATAACACGTTGGGCAAACAAAGTCATTATGTCAGACCGCGTTTTTCAAGACAATCCAGCTTATGAACGCAGGCAATTAATCAAACAACTTCATGAACTTTTACAGGTTGATAAAATATACTTTATTCCAGAACAGCCGGGCGACTTTACGGGCCACTCGGACGGAATGGTCCGGTTTATAGATGAAAATACAGTGATCATCAATGACTATAGACATAAAAAAGAGGAAGAATGGTTTTACAGGGCTTTTGAAATTGCCATTCACAATACAGGACTTGATTATATGGTAATTCCCTATAACGTTTATGACAATAAAAGTTATGACCACGCAAATGGTAACTATATCAACTATTTGCAAATGGAAAATACTGTTATTATTCCGACCTTTGGCATCAAGGAGGACGATTTTGCAGTGAGACAACTTGAAAAGATTTTTGCAGGACAAAATGTTCAAACTATTGAAAGCAATGAAATAGCTTATGAAGGTGGAATACTAAACTGCATAACGTGGAACATAAAGATTGACAAACAAAACTGCCGCTAATATCGATTGGGCATTATGGGTGATCGAAAGCTATAGGCTTAATAGTTGTACTACTTAAACTTTATGTTTGCTTCAGGTGACGTGTTATCTATAACGGCGATACCCCGCCAGCGAAAACGCATGATACTGGGCATTAACTACGGTAATCATTGGGCCAATTTTCAAACACTATTATAAGGGAATAATTTTAATGACCTAACCGTTTTCCCTTCTCATAGATTCTCCTAGAGTTCAATGCTGTGATCGCCAAATAGATTGTGCCAACCGGATTCCTTCTCCTCCTAAAGACAAACGGAAAAAACTTTTTGGTTTTGCCTTCAGCCTTTTTCCTACTCCTACGATGTTACCGCCCAGGCAAAGTCCTTTTCCAGTCCGCCTCCGAGGGTAACGGTCGGCATCTGCGCTTCTTTCGCAAAAGTCATAGTCAGCTGGGCATCTTCACCTTCGATTTCCATACTATTAATGGGCATGTGTTGGATAAAATCGACTGCACCACGGCCATACTGTTTAAATTTTGCTTCTTTGGCCGCCCAGGCCAGTGTTAACCTGCCCAGATCGTTTGCACAGATCTGCTGTTCCCTTTCTGATAAAAATTTGTGTTGCAACCGTACAATCTTTTGTTGCATGATCTGGATGTCTATACCTGTTTCGTAATGTTGATCGATAGCAACCGCGATATAAGGAAAAGAATGGGATATAGAGAAAAACAGCTCATTGCCGGGTAAATAAGGCTTGCCTCCGGCGCTGATAAGCACCTGGTCCAGCGGAAAATCGGGATAAAGATGTTTTAACAAAAAGCGGCCGGCCAGGTGTTCTAATCTGCGTTGCTCATGCTTCTTATCCGATACCAGACCTGTCTGCTCGCAGAAGAAAGTTTCCGTTTCTTCAATCTTCCAGATGGCAACCTCTGTTGTGTTATGATAACGCGCCTTCCTGTAATATGGCATGGTGCAAAGATACTGAATAATTACCGCGGGGTCGCGCCCGGCCAGGCTTTGAAGAGCATCGATTTATTCTGTATCCCTATTGGAAGATTAATGGCTTGTTGAAATTTGTATTTCGTACATTTGTACTTTAAATGAATCAACTATGTTAAAAGCCGGAAATACTATTGTTAGTATATATACAGAAATGACACCTAACCCGGAAACGATGAAGTTTGTGGCCAATAAGCTGCTGTATCCTGGTAAAAGTATCGATTTCCCGGAAGAAAAAGATGCATTGCCTTCCCCTTTGGCCCAGGAATTATTCGGTTTCCCGTTTGTACGGGGGGTATTTATTGCCAGTAATTTCATTACCCTTACCAAAACTCAGGAAACATTGTGGGAAGAGGTGATCCCTTCCATTCGCCAGTTCCTGAAAGAATACCTGGAAGAGGGAAAAGCCGTTATTAATGAAGATATGGTGCCCGTAGCAAAAGACGAGTACGTTGTCAGCGCCGACGATAAAGATGTGGTAGAACGTATTAAAGAAATGCTGGAAAATTACGTGAAGCCGGCAGTAGAAATGGATGGCGGTGCCATCAGCTTCAGGGGATACGACGATGGTGTGGTTAAATTGATGCTTCAGGGTAGTTGTTCCGGTTGTCCCTCATCAATGATCACTTTGAAATCGGGAATTGAAGGTATGATGAAAAGAATGATACCCGAGGTGAAAGAGGTTGTGGCTGAAGCAGAATAAGCGCGAGAAAGAATATTTATATAATACATTATCCGGTGAGGTTTTTCCTTGCCGGATTTTTATTTTATTGTATTATGTGTGAATCTTTTATGTGTGCCGACGGAGCAGGGTTGGCTGGGTTTTACCTTTTTTAATTCGTTTGTTCGCACTGTAGGGCAGGGCCAGGTGGAAATGTTTAGGGCTATGTCAGTCCTCTGCCGGTGGCTGATTGTAAAGAAATGCCCGGCCACCGGGGCCGGGCATTTCTTTACAATCAGTCCTGTTTGCGCGATTTCTTTTAGTCCCTGTCGCGGGCGTTAACAAACATAAGTATATAGTACAACAATGTAGCGATCGAACTGATGGCAGCCACGAGGTAAGTACGTGCCGCCCATTTCAATGCATCCTTTGCTTTGTCGTGTTCTACGGCCGTAGTCATATGTTCGCGCTCCAACCATTGTAAAGCCCTGTTACTTGCATCATATTCTACCGGAAGGGTTATGATGGTAAATAAAGTAGTTACGGCAAACAGGACAATGCCTACCAATAATATAGTTGGATTTGCCCGGCCTACCATGAAACCCAAACCAGCAAGAATAACCCATTGCGACAATCTGCTGCTGATATTAACAATAGGTACGATCGCGCTTCTGAAGCGCAGCATACTATAGGCTTGGGCATGTTGCACCGCATGTCCGCATTCATGTGCGGCTACGGCGGCAGCCGAAACACTTCGACCCTCGTATACGTCCGGGCTTAAATTGACCGTTTTATCCTGCGGATTGTAGTGGTCGCTTAAAAAGCCGGGGGTTGAAATAACCTGTACATCATATATGCCGTTATCGGCCAGCATTTTTTCGGCTATTTCCCTTCCACTCAGGCCATTGCGTAGCCCCACCTGGCTGTATTCATTAAACTTGCTCTTCAGCTTGTTGCTAACGATCATGCCGACGATGAACATAATACCGGCAATCACGTAATATCCCATTAATCCCATATGCATTCCTTTTTGTGTATATAAACATTATTGCAAAAGCCTTGCCACATACCTGGCGGTCTCCGGCTCCTGATAAAATAGCACAATACCTCACTTTTAGTGGGGCCTCCTGCCGTTATTACTGTCTTTTTTTCGGTAATACTGTCATAAACGCATACCGACCGCCAGGTGTAATCCGGGACTTGGGTGCAGGGCCTTACTGCCTGCTACAGAAAATAAATTGCCTGCTTTAAGCGGGCAGAAAAAATATATTTCCGACAATACTGCAATGATCATAAAAGAAAGAGGTATTCTTTAAAATTAAATTTGATAATATTGCAAGGTAATTTATCAAACCACCGCAACGTAAATCTGAACTATTCGAACCGATAGTTCTCTTATATTAAACCATGCAACAATTACTTAAAACCAAACCCGGAACCGCCTTACTATTTAGTATTTCTATTCTTTTACTCTCCCTGGTATACCTGAATCATTTTAATAATTCCTTTCATTTTGATGATTCCCATACCATTGTCAATAACCTGTCTATACGCGATATGAAAAACCTGCCTTCTTTTTTTAAGGACGGCACCACTTTCAGTTCCCTTCCCTCCAACCAGTCATACCGGCCGGTAGTAACCACATTAAATGCATGGGATTATTTCCTGTCCGGCAGGTCGGGCGAAGAGCTTCCGGAACCACTTTTTTACCATATCAGTATTTTCCTGTTTTATGTAGCCAGTGGCTTATTATTGTACAGCATCCTGGTGCATATTTTAAATGTAAGCGGCCATGAAAAGTATGACAGAGTGATCAGTTTCTTTTGCACACTCTGGTTTTGGTTTCATACGGCCAATGCCGAGACCGTCAACTATGTTATTGCCCGCTCCGATTCCTTTTCCACCTTTATGGTGCTCTTTGCATTTGCGTTGTACCTGAATGCCCCTTCCGCCCGTAAATACTACCTTTACTTATTGCCAGTAGTGGTGGGCTTCCTGACCAAGGAGCCGGCTATCCTGTTCATCCCCCTTTTATTCTTGTATAAATTGTTTTTTGAGCAGGATCTGTCTATTGTGGGCAGTTTCCGTTATCTCCGGAAGAGTACAGCGGTCCTTGTACAGATGGCTGTGCCCATTGCCGTTGCTTTGTTACTATTCCTTTTTTACAGCCGGATGACGCCCGATACCTGGACACCCGGAGGCGTAGATCCTACCTGGTACAGGTTGACGCAACCCTATGTTATATTGCACTATTTTAAAAATTTCCTGCTGCCCATTCATCTGGTTGTCGACACCGATTGGACCACAGTAGCGTCAATAGATGATCCGCGAGTGTATCGCGGCTTGTTTTTTCTCTTACTGTTAACCGTAATTATTTTTTATACGGCCTCCAGGAAACAGACCCGGCCCATAACATTCGGCTTACTCTGGTTCCTGATGACCCTCGCACCCACCAGCCTGATCGCCTTTGCTGAGGTCATGAACGATCACAGGACCTTCTTCCCGTACATAGGCCTGTTTATCACTTTCGCCACCTTATTGTCTATACTGGCTAAACGCTTTCCCGCTTTGTTGGATACCGGGTATAAAAGGAATATTATTGCCACCTTTGGTATCCTGTTCCTGGGTTTACATGCCTACGGGGTGTATGAAAGAAATGAGGTGTGGAATACAGAAGAGTCCTTATGGAAAGAAGCTACCATAAAAGCGCCGAATAACGGAAGGGCCTGGATGAACTACGGGCTATCGCAAATGGCTACCGGCCAATTTGATACGGCTGAAGCATGCTTTAACAGGACCATCAGCTTATGGCCCAATTATTCGTATGGCTATATCAATATGGGCGTATTACAATCGGCCAGGGGTAAAATGGACCTGGCAGAGCAGAATTTTAAAATAGCCATGGCAAAAGGTGCTAACAGTCCGGAATGCTACACCTACTATGCCGATTTTCTATTAAAAATGAACCGCCTCGACGAAGCGGGAAAACTTGTTGCCGCCGGTTTGGCGCTCAGCCCTAACCATAATACCCTGCGTAACCTGAAGAAGAAACTCAAGGAACGGGCAGGCCAGACAGAGGCCTCTTTTGTCGCACAATCTGCAGATGCTTATCTGCAGATGAGCCTGGAGTTCTATAATGCAGGGCGGTATGAGCAATGCATCGAGGCCGCCCAGCGGGCCATTGCTTTGCGTCCCGGCTACGACCTGGCCTATAACAACATATGTGCAGCATACAACCAACTCAAGCAATGGGATAAAGCGATTCATTTCGGAGAAGAAGGCAGGCGGCTTAACCCGGACAATGCCCTCATAAAAGGTAATCTTGATGTCGCCTACCGCAGAGGTAAATAAATATCTTGGTTAGGAAACCCGTGGGATGTGCCGTGGTTCGGCCGCGGTAATACTATAACTCCAAAAGTGCTTTTGTCCCTGCTGCATAGGTAGCGCACGGTCACATATACTCCTTATCCCTGGCCACGTAGGTGCAGGTTGTGCCTGTATGGGCTCCTTTCTCTTAAGTATTGTTATCTGTGACGGAAAATATTGTTACGTTGCTGCTGTAGACTGTTGCTCCTGCTGTACCTTCTCATTTTGCTCGATCTTGTCCTTCAGCAGCGACAGTTCCTGAGTGAGTGTTTTATTGCTTTGCTGCAATTTGGAATTCACCACCGACAAATGGAGCAGATAGATAAGAATGGCAAAAATAGCAGCGGTAAACACCAGGTTGGGCGCTTCATAGACCCCGAAAACACCGGATAATATTTCCAGGCCGTTACGCCAGAACGAAAACAGCACCAGTCCCAGCGTGCATACGATCCACACTATGGCATATTCTTCCCGCAACCGTCCCTTTATGATCATCCTGGAGATGTAATAAAGGAATAACAGGCTTACCGTTATAGCTATGATCTGAATGCGTTCCATGTCTTTTTTTGAGAATAGCGAATGAAAGAATAGATAATGGCCATTGTCACTTTAATCATATAATACACGCCCGATACACTACCAATGGAGGACGCGCCGCCTTGCCTTTGCTGCATCAATACCGGCACCTCTGCTATATTCATGCCCAGTTTGCTGAACAGGATAAGCGACTCCGGTTCCGGGTAGTCGTCCGGGTAAACCTGTGCGGCTACGGCTATAGCTTTTTTGTCAAACAAGCGGAAGCCTGAAGTACAGTCGTAAATTTTCCGGTTCAGCAATACTTTGTAGAGCAGCTGGAAATAAAAGATCCCTGTCCGCCGGCTCCATTGGGAACGGTAGGCCGTCTTTTGCACGAAGCGGGAACCGATGACGACAGAATCACCGGTAGCATTGTGGTGGTCAATTAATTTATGGAGCTCAGAGGGCAAATGCTGCCCGTCTCCATCCAGTTGTATGGCCAGGTCAAAGCTATTGCGGTGTGCAAACTTATAGCCGGTTTGCATAGCGCCGCCGATACCCAGATTGACAGGAAGATCCAGTAATCTTATCCCCTGCTGGCGGGCCACTTCGGCGGTCCGGTCTTTAGAGCAGTCGTTCACCACCAAAATAGTCAGGTTAAACTGCTTAATAGCCTTCAGATCCCGGAGCACTGCAGGCAGAGCCGTTTCTTCATTATAACAGGGGATAATGATTAAAATTCGCTGGTGCATAATTCGATCATGCTAAATTAGATAAAAACATTTGATTATGCATAAAATTCGTCTGTTGCCTGCCGGAAAACCTGGTTATTTTGACTCATGGCCGGATAGTATTTCTGTAATCCGCTTATCTTTGTATGAATTATGACAATTGAACAACTGAAAGAGCTAAAGGAGCGGTTGGTACACCTGAACCGGTACCTGAAGATAGAAGACAGGAAAGCCAAGTATGAAAATGATAAACAGTTAACATTGGCCCCCGGCTTTTGGGACGATAATGCGCGGGCCACTGCCATATTAAAAGAGCAAAATGCCAATAAGTCCTGGCTGGATATTTATGATGCGGCCAAGACTCGCGTGGAAGACTACGCCACCCTTTTTGAGTTCTGGAAGGAAGGCGAGGCTACAGAGGAAGAGGTAAGAGAAAGCTATGACCATGCCGTTAAAGAAATAGATGAGGCCGAGTTCAAATCAACATTAAACCAGCCGGAAGATGAAATGCCCGCTGTAATGGTAATCAATTCCGGCGCTGGCGGCACGGAAAGCCAGGACTGGGCCGAAATGCTGGCACGCATGTACCGTATGTATGGCCAGAAGCAGGGGTGGACGGTGACCGAAATTGATTGGCAGGATGGCGACGGCGCCGGTATTAAAACCTGCACCTTCCAGTTCGATGGCAGCTTTGCCTATGGACTATTAAAAGCCGAAAGCGGCGTGCACCGGCTGGTGCGTATATCGCCCTTCGACAGCAATGCCAGGAGACATACTTCCTTCGCATCTGTATACGTGTACCCCCTGATCGATGATACGATCAATATTGAGATTAGGGACAGCGATGTGAAGATGGAAACCTCCCGCAGTGGCGGCGCCGGCGGGCAGAATGTCAATAAAGTGGAAACCAAGGTAATGCTAACCCATATACCTACCGGCATTGTGGTGGTTTGCCAAACGGAGCGCAGTCAGCTGGGCAACCGGGAACGAGCCATGCAAATGCTGCGTAGCCGCTTATACGAAGAGGAACTGCGGAAGCGACAGGAGATAAAAAATGCGACTAATGCCTCCAAGAAAAAAATTGAATGGGGCTCGCAGATTCGCTCCTATGTGTTTCATCCCTACAAAATGATCAAAGATCACCGTACCGACTACGAAGTAGGTAACGTAGGCCCGGTAATGGACGGCGAGATTGACGATTTTATCAAAGCTTACCTGATGATGCAGGGCGAAGAAGAATAGGTTGAAGGCCTAAAGCTGTAGGATCGGATGATTGCTACAGCTTTATTTTTATCAGCCCTGCTGGTGCACGAATCCTTTCCTTTGGACCAAATTCGTGTACACTATTTATCACACCTTGTTAACAGGCAACAGGAATGGAATTATCTATGTAACCTTGCTGACAGGTGAGGACACGAGGACTCGCGCCTGCCACGGGAAAGGGGTCGTGGCAGTCCAATTTGCCTTTCACAGCTGCTTTTAGGTTTTGCCTTTCCACTTTTGCCTTAAAAAAAACGGCTGCTGTGCCTTCCTTTCGTGTACCAATTCGGTACAGTTTTCAAAGTAAAGAAGCGTATACTTTGTATTTTCGCGGTAGCTTACAGAATAGATTTATTTGTGTGAGAGCAGTATTGTACTAACTAAAAACTTATTGAAGATGAAAAAAACGGTATTAACGACTATGTTTGCCCTCCTCGCTGTTGCAGTTCAGGCCCAGGCCCCCGATATACTTTGGCAAAAGTCATATGGGGGCACTGGCATTGAAATTATAAACTCATTTAGTCTTACAAACGATAAAGGATTTATTATTAGTGGGATGACTGGTTCATCAGACGGTGATGTTACTGGTAATACACAAGACAATGGCATCGTTCCTTGGATTTTGAAACTGGATTCAGTAGGGGCTATCGAATGGGAAAAATGCTATGCTGACACGTCATTGGGCTATCTCGGATCAATCCAGCAAACTGCTGGTGAGGAATTTATATTTGTTGGTGCGAGGCTTGTCGGAGGCAATCAGCGTGCACATATTACCAAAATGGACAAGTCTGGAAATATTGAGTGGACGCGTACTGTAGGAGACGATGTACTGGATTTAATTGATGTCAGGAAAACGAAAGACGGTGGCTATATCGCTGCTGGCGACGGCAACACCAATGGAGATAGAAACGAACCTGAAAATTACTGTTTGGTGAAGTTTGATAGCGAGGGTTTCGTTCAGTGGAAGAGAATTTTGGGGGGCTCTGGTAGCGACTTTGCAAGAAGTGTGGAGGCTACCAGTGATAGTGGCTATATTTTAGCAGGCTATACGACCTCTACCGACGGAGATGTGACGGATAGCAGGGGCGATATAGACTGCTGGATAGTTAAATTTGATAGTAAGGGATATGTGCAATGGAAAAGGGCATTGGGAGGTACCGGCGATGACCGGGGAGAGGTAATACGGCAGACGCCAGATGGTGGATATATTATCGGTGGCTCCAGCAGTTCCTCTAACGGAGATGTACAGGAACAGTTGTATGCTGATTTGAATTACTGGATAGTTAAGTTAAGCGGGAGTGGTTCGTTGGAATTGGGAAAAACTTATGGAGGGCACAGGCGTGATGAAGTTTCCTACTTAACCCCGACCACGGACAGGGGGTATCTTATTGTCGGTCACTCTCGGTCGGCCGATGGCGATGTGACTGATCATAAGGGGGAAGCTGATTATTGGGTGCTCAAAACTGACGGAAATGGTACACTGCAATGGCAAAAATCTTTAGGGGGTACTAAAATTGATTTTCCGATCTGCGCACTGCAGACAGCCGATGGGGCATATGTTATTGCCGGGTCCAGCAGTTCAATTGACGGTGATATTACCCATTCAAAAGAAATAAACGAAGAATTTATTAGTCGGGATTATTGGATTGTTAAGCTGGCAGCGGAGGAAAAGAAGTCGGGTGTAAATGGTGCTGGGGACGAAGCTGTAATGAATGGTGTAGCGCCTTTAGTTTATCCTAACCCCGTAGCCAAATTTTTGATAGTTGAAAATATTGCTTCAGGTAGTATGCTGGAGATCATAAATGTTACGGGTAAGGCCATCGTTTGTATTACTGATGCCCGTACAACGGAAAAAATTAATGTCCAGCAGCTTCCCGCCGGAATTTATTTTCTTCGGATAAGAAATAATGATGTGGATTTCAATAAAAAAATATTGATTTTACATTGAGCTAAGTATCCAATCTCCGGGAAATTGGAGTATGTAAATAAGTGCTGATTATCGACTATTATTAGTCTTTTACTGATCCGAATCTTTTCCTTTGGACTAATTCAATTCGGAATATTGATGTAGGTTGTTGGTCGAATGTTTGGTGCTGGCATGCGAAAGGTTTTGCGCCCCATCGCGGGTGTGCCAATTTGGAAAGGTTTATATCGAACCTTCTTTCGCGCGCCAGCAACGAGCGATCTTTTGTATGGTTAGCTGATATTTATCTGTTTCAGTACTCATGCACCTCACTTAAAAGTTTTTGGTTCTGCCTTTCCGCCTTTGCCTTGAACAGCTGGCTGTGGATGAATCCTTTCGTATAACTTGCCGCTTTGCGGCACTATTCCTTTGCCTTTGATAATCCTTCCGCAATCTCCATTCCAGCAACCCAATTTGCCTTTCACAGCCGCTTTTTGGTTTTGCCTTTCCACTTTTGCCTTTAAAAACCCTAATCTACCAAGCCGAATTGCAGGGCTTTCTTGACCAGCGAGGCCGTATTGTTGACGTCTAGCTTGAGCATAATACTATTCCGGTAGTTCTTCACCGTTCCCAGGCTCAGGAATATGGCCTCGGCTATTTCCGGTGCGCTGAGCCCGTTAACGATCAGCTGCAGGATTTCCCTTTCCCTTGGCGTTAAAGAGGAGGAGGAAAAGGCGGCATTCCGCTGCTTGATGTCCATTTGCTTGATCTTTTCCTTCATCTCCTCGTCAATATACGATGCGCCGCTATATACTGTCTGTATTGCTTTTACCAGTTTATTGTTGTCTATCGTTTTCAGCAAATAGCCGTGCGCCCCCTTCTTAAACATATTATTGGCATATAAGGCGCTGTCAAAATTGGTTAGCATAATGATGCGCATGGCGGGATAGTGCTTCAGGAGGTCTGTTACAATAAGGTCGCCCGAAAGTTCGGGCATTTGTATATCCAGGAGCAGTATGTCGGGAACCGAAATCTTCAATCCCCTGATCAGGTCATGGGCATTCGTATAAGAGGCCAGCAATTCGATCCGGTCTTCATGCTCCAGAATGCGTAACAGCCCGTCAATAAATATGGGATGGTCATCAACAATGCTCACTTTTATCTTCATAAATACCGCTGTTTATAATTTCGTTAGTTCGGGGTAGGGGATCGAAAGTTGTATCATCGTGCCCCGTATGTCTGAGGTACTGATGTTCATAACGCCGTTCAGGCTTTCTATTCGGCTCCTGATATTTTTTAAGCCCGTTCCCTTCGATAACAGGTCCTGCGAAAAGCCCTTGCCATTATCCTCCACTGTTACCACCGTTTCATCGTCGAAGAGCATGACCTGCACTACGATTAATGTAGCCTGTGCATGTTTGATG
Organism: Taibaiella helva; assembly: GCA_040392235.1. Lineage (GTDB taxonomy): Bacteria > Bacteroidota > Bacteroidia > Chitinophagales > Chitinophagaceae > Taibaiella > Taibaiella helvus_A. The sequence goes on from JBEBWN010000017.1 coordinate 23,046, forward strand.
ACATTTTGCACCAATTCCTGGATGATACGGTACAGGAATACCTCGGCGCCTTTAGACATAGGCAAGGGAAAATGATATTGAAGTTCTATCCGGAATCTGGCCGAGGGCGCATTTTCGATAAAATGCAGCAAGGCTTCTCGCAATCCCTCGCGCCGTAAAATATCGGGCATAAGGTTGTGCGCTGTCCTTCTTACTTCGTTTGTTGTAGAGGAAAGTTGTTCCGTAATCCGCTGCAAGGTTTCCGAGTGCTGGGTTTGTGGGTACTCTTCCTTCAGCAGGCCCACGTTCATCTTCAGCGAGGCCAACATGCCGCCTATGCCGTCGTGAAGTGCTCCGGCAACCCTGTCGCGCTCTTTTTCTTCGCCCTCCATAATAGCCCTCATCTGTTTAATTTCCTGTTCCTGCTTCAATGTGCGCAACTGTTGCTCCTGTATGCGCCTTTTGTGCAGGCTATTCCGGTACAGGCTGAAAGCCAGTATCCCTATTATAGCCAGGAACAGGGCGCCTGTCGAAATGCCGATTATCCAGCTATTCTTACTGCGCAGTTTAGCATCCTTCTTTAACAACTGCAATTGGTTTTCCGCAATTTCCTTGTCCTTTTGCGAGGTGCGGTATTGCGTTTCCAGCTGGTTAACATTCCTTTTCGTGGTTACATTTTCCAGGCTGTCTTTGAGTAGGGTATAGGCAATATGGTGCCCGAATGCCTTTTCAAACTGGTTGGTTTCCCCATAGGCGTAGGCCAGCATTTTATTACACTCCATAACATCCCGGCTGATATGCAGCTTTTCGGCATTTTCGAGTGCCAGACTCAGGTACCTAATGGCATCGGGATAGTCTCCGGTCTGGTGGTACACCTTGCCCAATACGGTTAGGGCGCCATTATAATACATCATATTGATGTTCTTACCTGATGCCAGTGTCAATGCTTTTTTTATGCTTTCAATGGCTTTGTCATGCTTACCCAGCAGGAAATAATTATAACCCAGCGACGACAGGGTAATAAAATGCCATTGGTCATAGCGGTTCTTTTGGGCCAGTGCCAGGCTTTTTAAAAGCGTCTCTTCTGCTTTAAGGTAATTACCTGTGTTCGAGTAAACATTGCCCATATTCAGGTAAGTTAGGGTCAGGTGAAATTCATTATGATGCGCCAGCGCTATCTTCTCGGCCTGTTGCAGATAATACAACGCCTTTTCGTATTGCCCTACATTGATCAGCAAAGAGCTGTAATTATTATAACGGAGAAAAACGGCACAGGGGGCTTGTTGAG
>JBEBWN010000018.1:0-24138 GCA_040392235.1 Taibaiella helva
TGGATTTTCTTTTCCGGAAAGAATCCAAGCTAGTACGTAAGGAGATATATGATGACCTGTTCTTGTTCCGGCTGTTTAGCCTTTTACAAAGTGGCCCCTTCGTATTGCTACCTTCAATGGCGCTATCTGCGTCACGCTACTTCAGGCAACAGCGCAATAATGCCCTGCATTTTGACGCGGAGATGCGCATTGCCCAGTTACTGTTAAAAGATGTTGATTATGAGGTGAAAGCGGTTTACAATGCCACGTTGCTGGGAATCAGGGAAATATTGTTGCAGCAGTTGTCGCGAATGAAGGGAATTGACCATTTTCAGGAGTATTATTCTTTTTATATCATTTGGGCAGAAAGCATGTACTACGGCAAAATATTTCATGAGCAAGCGGCGGCATGGTACAAGGAGCAAGGGGATAGAGCTAATCCTATAGGAGATATACCATAGAATATTTATTGCATCAACATCCTGGAGCGGATAGCGCGTACTGATATTGGTGCGTAATCCTTAAATTGCCAGGCAAGGAGTTATCAATATAGGGTTCTGTTATCCTATTGATATTAAAAGGAAACGTTGATGCTGTTTGTAGAAAAAAGAATATTTTGCAGGATAAAGCACACATACTAACCATGGAGCCACGGCATTTTTTAGAACAGGTATTTACAGAGCAGGATTTCACGCGAAAGGAGCAGGAGTATATCATTTCCCATTTTGAATGGCGTGAATTCTGCAAAGGTGCATACCTGGTTAGTGAAGATGCTTTGGTGCACCATTACTGGTTTCTTCAAAGTGGTTTTGCCCGGTCCTATGTAATTGATGTGCAAGGTAATGACATCAGTGCCAATTTTTATTCGGCCGGAGAACTGGTGATCGACTGGATCGGTTTTTTTCACCGCACTCCGGCCAAAGAACGCATTCAGGCTATTACTGATTGCTGTGCCTGGCAAATTAGTTTTGACACCTTTCAGCACTTGTATCACAGCGTGAAATCTTTTAACGAGCACGGTAGGGGCACTATGGTGCAGGCTTATTTCGGGTTGAAGCAACATAGCCTTGCCATGATAACTGAACATGCCAAGGAAAGATACAGGCGCCTGTTACAAGAGAAGCCTTATATTATTCAGAACGTTAGCCTGAAACATATAGCCACCTATCTGGGTATTACCGATACTTCGTTGAGCCGGATCCGTAAGGAGCTGGCCACAGAATGAACTTTAGGGGCTGACTGAGCCCAAACAGAATTTTTTTTCAACTTCTGCCCCTTCTTTTTCTTGTCTTATGTCAAGATTAAAATAAATGATGCTTTCTACATTTGTGCTGTTGCTAGCGCAGTAATCTTTAATCATTTAAATCACAAATTTATGCCTGTAATCAATCCTTATTTGAACTTTAACGGTACGGCAGAGGAAGCTTTCCGTTTTTATCAGTCCGTTCTGGGCGGTGAGTTATTTATTCAGAAAATGAAAGACGCTCCGGGTATGGAGCAACTTTCGGAAGCGGAACAGAACCTGACCATGCATGTTTCACTGCCTGTAGGCAATAACGTGTTGATGGCTTCAGATTGCGTAGAATCGATGGGACATAAGCTGAGTGTTGGTAACAACAATTATATTTCTCTTAGTCCGGATAGCCGGGAGGAAGCGGACCGTATTTTTAATGCCCTGTCTGAGGGCGGTGAAATAGAAATGCCTATGGCCGATATGTTCTGGGGCGACTATTTCGGTTCTTTCGCCGATAAATTCGGTACCCGTTGGATGATCAATTTTGCGACCAACCGTTAAGGAAAGCGTAGTTAAAATAAAACGGGCAGGACAGATCGGTAATTCCAGGGAGAAAGTGCCGGTTTGTCCTGTTTAAAAACAGAGATTTTATGGTGCAATTTGAAGGAGGGGTTAATATTGCAATGAAAATACCGGAAGATCGTTATGAGGCTACACTGCACTTTTACCGTGATGTATTGCTGTTGCCGGCAGAAGAACGGCCTATCGAGCATCCCACGGTGTTACGTACCTGTAAAGTTCAATTTGGTACTAATACCCTTTGGCTGGACTGCGTACGGGATATTACGGCAACAGCTCTTTGGCTGGAACTCAAAACGGGTCAACTGGATGGGGCAACGCAGTATCTTGAGGCCAATGGAACATCGACTTGTGATGAATTAGAACAAATACCCGAAGGAATGCATTGGATAACGGATCCTGCCGGAACAGTAATATTACTGACTGAGGACCGTAATTGTCCCTGATTCTTATCTTATATATCGAAAATAAACCCGCCGCGGCATGGCCGTGACAATACCTATACTTACAGTTAAAAATAATCCAATGAATAACGGTATTTATCCCTGCCTGTGGTTTGACGGCCAGGCAAGAGAAGCAATGATATTTTACTGTTCCGTATTTGAACAGTCTGAAATCCTGGAAGATACTCCTATGGTTATAAGGGCCCAACTGGGGGGACAACTGTTCATGGGGCTTAATGGCGGGCCGCGCAATTCCGGCTCAATGCGTCTATTTCGTTTATGGCCATTTGTGATGATCCTGCCGAAGCCGAACGCTATTGGGAAGCCCTGTCACAGGGGGGGAATGTATTGATGCCGCTGGACAGCTATGCTTGGAGCGATAAATATGGTTGGGTTGAAGATCGGTTCGGTTTGAGCTGGCAAATATATCTTTCCTCCGAAGGAGCAGCAGCGCAAAAGATCGTACCTACTTTGATGTATTGTGGTGTGCAACAGGGAAAGGCTGAAGAAGCTATTAATTTCTATACGGCCCTGTTTAAAAATGCCTGGATCAAGAATGTCCTGAAATACTCCAATGGCCCTTTTGCCGGACAAGTGCAACATGCGCAGATCGTTTTGGACGGTTATACCCTTATGGCCATGGATAGCGGTGTGCCCCAGTCGTTCAGCTTTACAGAAGGTATATCGCTGGTGCTGGAATGCGAAAGCCAGGATGATATTGATCATTATTGGGATGCCTTTACAAAAGATGGTTCTGAAAGTATGTGCGGATGGTGCCGTGATGCCTTTGGCGTATCTTGGCAGATTATTCCCGCCGCCCTGGCCGGTATGATGAAGGAACCTGGCCGTGCTAAAAAAGTGATGGATGAACTGATGAAAATGAGAAAGCTGGATATAGCCAGATTGCAGAACGCTTAGAATAGCGGATTGGGATAGTAAGATGCGGTGTATTTTCCATATATGGAAAATACACCGCATCTTTTTTTATGGAAAATATACCCGGTTGCTTCTGTATAGTAAATCCCTTTTTATGAACGCAGCTAAAATTCTTCAGACAGATTACCTGGATATCATTTATGCCGGCCGGAATAAAGGTTATGGCAGTTACGAGCTACGCCGACACTATACCCGCCGGGCACTGCTGGCTTTATTGCTTATTTGGGCTGCGTTTTGGTTGCTTACATTATTACCCGGCGATTTCCTTCCAACCGGGTTTTTTGTGGTTTTGCCCGAAAAGAAAGAGCGACAGGTAGCCTTGAGTGAGGTTATTTATGAACCCAATGAAGCCAGGAAGGATGTGCAGAAGTTGCCGGAACTTTCAGGAAAACAAGCCCGGTCTATAGCCACTGCTGTTAAAAATACGGTTCCGGAGATTGTACATAATAGTGTGGTTAAACCTGCATTAAAGCCACCGGCAACTGAACAACTGAACGACGCATTGTCCGGACCTGTAAATCATGCCGGAGCGCCCGGAGGAGCGGAACTGGCCTATGATGCACATGCAACCGGTGGCGGCAGTGGCATAGGAGCAACAGTCGGCGCAGCTGGCGTAACCGGCGATGGTACAGCAGAGGCGCCCATCCGCGATTTTGTAGAACAAATGCCGGAGTTTCCGGGTGGTTATCCGGCACTTGTCGCGTTTTTAAACAAATACATGAAGTATCCGATGGAAGCCCGGGAGGCCGGTATAGAAGGGCGGGTATTGATCAAGTTCGTTGTGGATGCCGATGGCAGTATTGCCTTGGCCACGGTAGTGCGCGGATTAGGCGGTGGTTGCGACAAAGAGGCGCTGCGCGTAGTAAATGCAATGCCTAAATGGAAACCCGGAAAACAGAACGGCCATGCTGTCAAAGTATATTTTACATTGCCTATTCATTTTACATTGCAATATTAGTGATAGGATAGGGGGCAGTTGCAACGAAGGGGCCGCTTAGCTTTTATAATCGTTTGATTAAGAGTAGATGTATCAGGGAATAAGATTCATTTCTGTAGCCAGTTTGACCATGCTGAGTGTATTTTTCATTTTGAATTTATGGAGCAGATTTTTCCGATGGTTCTCTACCGTTCGTATGCTGAGGAAAAGCTGTTCGGCAATTTGCTGACTGGTCTGTCCTTTTGCCAGGTAGGACAGAATTTCACGTTCACGCGGGGTAATCATGGGCATAATAGAATGGCTGGGCGGAGACTTTTTTCCCTGAAGCGCTTCCTGGAAGAGCATTTCTTTTAGGTTCGGATCCATGTAATTTTGCCCATTATATACCTCGTGTATGGCATTGAGCAGCGTGTGATGGTCTACATTTTTTAACGAGTACCCGGCTGCCCCGGCATTCATAAGTTGTTTAACCTTGAAAGACGCATCAATACTGGTAAAAATGAGTACGCGGATAGAGGGGTAGTTTTTGCCAATGACTACAAGCAGTTCGTCGCCCTGGATATCCGGTAGTTGGATATCCAGCAGCAGAATATCCGGCAGTTCCTGCTGCAGGCCTTGCAAAAGCTCTGCAGCATTGTGATAAATACCGCATAGGCTCATATCTTCAGCCGATTCCAGCATCTGGCGAAGCCCGCTCAATACCATGGGGTGATCATCCGTAATAGCTACTTTAATCATTTGTTTATACCGCAGGGGTTAATGCTAACAATGTTGCAATTTACTCTTTTCTCCATTGGAAGTCAAGGTAAAATGTAGTACCTGTTCCTGGCCGGCTATCGATATCGATCATGCCGTTCATGAGCTGTACTCGATCTGTTAAATGTTGAAGCCCAATGCCAGATCCTTTTAGCTGTTGGGGAAGGCCTTTGCCATTGTCTTGTACAATGATTTGGAGTGTATCGTCCGTTGCGTTCAATTGAATCCAAGCCTCGCTTGCATCAGCATGTTTCATAATGTTATGGGCTAGCTCCTGCACGATCCGGTATAGCGATAAGGCCCATTCCGGATCGGTGGCAAGTAATTGACCATGGGTTTCAAAATGAAACATTGTTCTGGTCGGGTCGGAAACTTTACGGCAGAATTCGCGTAAGGCGCTGGTCAGCCCTTCCTGTTTCAGGATAAGGGGACTAAGATTATGTGCGGTGTGGCGCAGTTCGCGGTAGGCATCATCCAGAAGGCTTAGTCCCTGTCGGTAACGTTCTCCTTCCGGTATTTCCTGGCTGAGTTTCATCTTCGCCGCAGCCAACAGACCGCCTATGCCGTCATGAAGGCCCGTAGCTATGGTGTTTCGTGCTTTTTCCTCTCCATCCATCATGGCTTTTAGCCGTGTGATCTCCATATCTTTCGTTTGCAGTTTGTGTAAGTAGCGATATATAAAATACAGCAGGACCGCTGACAGGACCAGGAGGCCACAGAGCAGGGAAATGGAAATGATCCAGACCCGGCTACGTTGTAGTTGTTGGTCTTGCTGCTGGATATGCGCTTGTTTCCGGGCTATGTTCAAATCTTTTTCGGCAGTCCGGTATTTAACGTCCATCTGTCCTATGGCAGTAAGTCGGTCGCGTTGGTGTACGTGGTCCTTCCATCTGTTTAGCTCCTCCGCAAAGTGTAGGGCAGCATCCTTTTCGCCGGTTACTTTATACAGTTGGAACAGGTGGTCAGCCAGGCTGTGCAGATTGTATACATCACCCCTGGCTTCGGCAAGTTGGTAGGCTTCCAGCAGGAGGGTGGCGGCCTTATTGTACTGTCGTAGGGAAAGGTAGGCGGCGCCCAGCCGACGGGCGGTGAAAATATCCACTCCGTAGGCGATATCATTCCCTCGTTTCATATGGTTATAGGCATTTTGCAATAACTGCAGGGCCGAGTCTGTTTGGCCCAGAGCCATCAACCTGGAACCGAGCTCCGCTTCCGCCATTAAACGGAAAGCATCCCCGGGCTGTTGTCGGGTTAGACGTAATAGGTCGGCCAACATCGGTAGTGCATCTGCCTGCGGAGCGGCCATAGCCCGGTATAACAAGACCTCTTTTTTCAGGCTGCTATCGCCATGCCGGCTAACCCATGCCCATGCCCGTTCGTAGTAACTGCGGGCATGGCTGGTATCGCCATTGTTGAATAATGCAATGCCCATATTGCTGAGCAAAATATAATATATCTTGTCATTGTATTGTTCCTGCTCGCCGACCATATCCAGGGCTCGCGTCAGCCATTTGATACCTATATCATAATGGCCCATATTGACATAGTTGGCACAAAGGTTATTGTAGAGCACCAGTGTCAGATACCGGCGGTACGCCGTATCAGTTACCTGGTGAAGCGGAGCCAGGCTGTTTGCATAAGAGTATAACTGTAGGGCTCGTTGGTAATGGCCCTTAATACCCAGCGCCGATGCTGTTTTCCAGAAATAAAGCCTCAGGCTATCCGGTTGATGGGCATAGGGCAAGCGGAAAACGGAATCGGAGATGCGTTGTATAGAAGAATCGCTGAATCCATATTGCAGTGGTGGTGTAAAGTCGGAAACATCGTTCGAATCAATTGCCCGGTTTTGTGCCCCTGACTTGGGAACGGTTAGCAGCAAGCTCAGCATTAATAGCGGGAGCAAAACGCAGCTTTTAACTATTAATTGTAGTAAATTAATGCGTTTATATGCCCTTAAATTTTTGTGATGTTTCTTCTCCCGCTGCCATAGTACTTTGCAGGCATAGCCATTTATACTCATTTTTTGAAATTGAGTAATACGGGTCATAGGAGTGTGCGGGGCAGACATATAGTTTTGTATTCTTCAAAAATAAACAAATAGGTTTAAGCAAAACGCAGTTGAAACATGATCCGGACAGGTTGAATACTGATGTTAGGCTGCTATATTGTTCTATGGTTAAATAAAATTACATATGATATTGAAATTAAAACTACTCTTTTGTGTATTATCTATCGGTTTGACGACCATTGTGATTACTTCTTTCGGCCAAAAGATGAATGTGGAATGGGGTAACGGCTTTGGTGGCAATTTGACGGATTATGGTTACGCCATCGCGGCAGATATGGACAATAATACTCTTGTTGCCGGCGGCTTTACTGGTACAGCCGATTTTGATCCAGGCCCCGATAATTTCGGAGTAAAGGCAATTGGTCTGGCAGATGTGTATATTAATAAATTTGATGCGAAAGGTGATTTTGTGTGGGCCCGGACGATGGGCGGGCGCGGATCGGATAATGCCTATGCGGTAACTACTGATGCTGAAGGCAATGTGTATGCAACCGGGGCCTTTGGTAATACAGGCGATTTCGACCCGGGGCCGGACACTTTCAACCTGGTATCAAAAGCGTATACGAATGTTTTTATTGTAAAGCTGGATAAGAACGGCGCGCTGGTGTGGGCTAAAAGTATTGCGGGGACCGGAACCGGTGCCGGGATGGTGATCCGGTTGGATCGGCAGGGGAATATCTATGTCGGTGGTTCTTATGGCGGTAAGAGCGATTTTAACCCAGGCACTGCGCCCGCAGATACTTTTTTTGCCAATGCCGAAGGTTACGTTGATGCATTTGTGTTGAAACTGGATACCAAGGGAGACTTTTTATGGGCCTGGACAGCGGGAGGGGAAGATGCAGACCAGGTTAATGCTATTGCCCTGGACGAGTCGGGGAACAGTTATGTTACCGGTGGATTTTACGGCCAGGTAGATTTTGACCCGGGACCAGGAACGCAAGAACTGACCTCAACTGCTTTTTCGCCGGATGGTTTTGTATTGAAGCTGGATGTAGATGGCGCTTTCGTTTGGAATAAACAGATAGGTGGTCCTTCGCTGGAAGAAGGCAGAGGGATTGTATTAGGTCCCGCGGGGAATATCTACCTTGCTGGTGTCTTTGGGGAAACGGCCGATTTTGATCCCGGACCTAATAATTATGATTTGACGGCTTACGGGACAAATTACCAATCGGATGGTTTTCTGGCTAAATGGGATTCTTCCGGGAATTTTATCTGGGCGAGGCAAATAGGAGGCGAGGATCTGGATGAAATTACCGGCCTGGGCCGTGATGATGCTGGCAACTTGTATGCTCTGGGCACTTTTAAACAAACCGCTTATTTTACACCCGATACCACACAGATATCCCTGGTGATGAATGCAGCGAGCACACGCGATATCTTCCTGGCTAAGTACACAGATTCCGGCTCTTTTTTATGGGTGGATCGGTTTGGCGAAACAGGTTACAGTGATGGTAGGGGCCTGTTCGTGGATGGCTCGGCCAATGTATATCTTACCGGCAATTATGTTACCGTTTTCGATTGTGATCCCAGCACAGGTGGTGGACATTGGATTAATTCAAATGGGTTGCACGATGTGTATGCCATTAAGTTGGTCTGTGCCGATACATCTTCCTCTTCCTTCGAACTGAGCCTTTGTGCAGATAGCTTCATTTTTGTGGGGCGGACATATTCGGAAAGTGGCGACTACCAATTGCGGATATCGAACTTTGCCGGTTGCGACAGTACTATTTCCTTCCATCTTGAGTTAAATGGGGCGGTGGAAAAGCCTGTTGTTAATGTTAATGGTTTTGAACTAGGGATTACGGCAACTTTTTACCGCTACCAATGGTTACTAAACGGGCAGGCTATTCCGGGCGCTACCGAATCCCGGTATAATGTTTTGGAAAATGGAAGTTACGCCGTAATTGCATTTAATGATAAAGGCTGCAGCGATACCTCAGAGATATACAACATAACCAATGTAGGCCTTGAATCGTATCATCGTGTCCGCTGGACTGTCTATCCTAACCCTGCAAAAGATAAGCTATATCTGGATGGAGCAGCTGGGTTGAGTGCAACTTTATTAGATATTCAGGGGCGTATATTGTGGCAGGGTGAAAGCATGGGAGAAATATCATTGGACCGTTGGGCTGATGGTATCTATTTCTTGCGGATTACCGGAGCCGGGCAACAGGTGTTGCAAACATTCAAAATTACGAAACAGGCGGATTAGGAGAGAAACGGGCTGGAGGATTAACCTTTTTAAAGAAAGTTATAGTGTCCTGACCATACGATTGCGCTGAATAAAGAATAGTCTTTACGCACCGGTAAACCGGCATACGAGTGTTAAATCAAAGGTTAAAAGGCAAAACCAAAAAGTGACAACAGGTTGATGAGCAATTAATTATGGGATAATAAGCCGAAAAAGTACGCTTGACTTGATACAAGACTAATCCTTATTCGTTTAAGCCGCGTAAGAGCAGAGAATACGATGCTCTATTCCTGCGATTGATAAGTTTGCTCCAGTATATTGTACAGTTGGGGATGGTGCTCCTTGAGAAAACCGGGTTTCTGGAAGAAATACTCCGACAAGACGGCAAGGAATTCGGCCTGATTCGTGGCAGCATAAGGATTCAGGTCCGAACGTCCTTCCTTGATCGACTGGATATTATGATACATTAGATCAATCCAGGGTTTTACCAGCTCTTTAGGAATCATATATTCGGGTACGCCATCGGTGGCGCCGTCGGCTTTGTCCAGTAAATGGACAAATTCGTGAATCGCGGTATTGCCGGCTGGGTGGAGTGCAAAACCAGCGCGTAATGCGGACCGGGATAAGATCATCATCCGGTGCATTGATCCGTCTCCGACCATGCCACCTATATTCCGGTGCTGCCCTTCAACTGCAAAATCATGATCGAAAGCATCGGGATATACCAGGATCTCATTCAGGTTATTATAGGCCCAGTCGCTGAAGTGGAAGATCGGAATGATAGCGCTGGCTCCTATATAAATTTTATCGAGCTCCGTAAGGGTTGTGCTGACCGGGGTAATAGTAACATGCGCGAGGAAATGTTGTACCCTTTTTCTAAATTGTTGTTGCTGCTCCTCGCCCAGCTTTTTATAGAATGGCACATGGGCTAAAAGTAATTCATGTACATCCGGTTCCAAAGGGCTTTGAGAGGCCTGTTGTGCGGCTTTGGAGCGTTGCCTTCTTCTCAGTACGACCAAAAAGATAAAACAAATGAGTATGAGGAAAATCCATTTCATTTCGGGTATATTCGCTGTTTTGAACGATAGGGCCGCCAGACGCTAATGTCTGAAAACCATCAGGAGCAAAACGCTAATTTAGGCTTTTCTTTCCATGCCGCCGGAACCATTCCGCTTGCATATTGTTATTAATCCCATAAACAGAAAAAAATATGTGGACAGAACAAAATAATACATTGTACCGGGCATTCCAGTTTTCTTCATTTGTGGAAGCGTTTGGCTTTATGGCCCGGGTAGCTTTGCTGGCTGAAAAACAGAACCACCATCCAACCTGGACCAATACTTATAACAAGGTGGAAATATGGCTCAGTACACATGATGCAGGTAATGTAGTAACACAGCGCGATGAAGACCTGGCAGAAGCGATCAGTCGCCTGGTTGATAAGGCTGACGTCCGATAATAGTGTCTATTGCCTGTTGGTTTCTGACAAAAATCCAGGGGCGCTTCCGGAAAAGTATGAATTGACCAGGTTTTTTAATCGGAGGGCGAACATTGCCGATAAATACAGTTGGATGTAGTGATAAGTTAAAAGTAAAAAGGCAAAACCAAAAAGCCACAATCGCCTGTCCATTAAGAAGCTAGGAATGTCCAAAGCGACAGATTATGATTAACACAACAGTAGTGATAAGCGGGGGAATAGTGTCTGAACAATAATAAAGGAGCGTGTTGAGAGCATCTTTATATTTTTGATTTATGGTTTGGAGGTGGACAAATCCTGGTGTAATGCTTATAAGAACGGGATTGTTTTCGCGCTACGGCGCAAAGAAGACGCAGAGGCGCAACGTTTTGGGGCGTTGCTTAGCCAAGCGTAGTTATTGCCGTGTAAAGGAGGTAGCGCTGCCGGGCGGTGGGGAGTATCCGGTTGTGGTACGCATCTTTTAGCATTTTGGCAAAGGTGCGTACCTTTTTGTTGCGTTAAAAGGGGAAAGGCAAAACCCCAAAGCTACAATTGCCTGTCTATACGAAGGACGAAAGAGAGGCTGACCTTTCGGGACAGCCTCTCTTTTGTACAGGATGAATATGCAAGTTGTCATGTAGGGGCTATTACCAGCCCAACAGGTATGCGAATATGAGTGGAGCACAGATGGTCGCATCACTTTCTACAATGAATTTGGGCGTATGGATGTCCAACTTACCCCAGGTTATTTTCTCGTTCGGAACGGCGCCGGAATAAGAACCGTAGGAGGTTGTCGAATCCGATATCTGGCAGAAGTATGACCAGAAAGGCACATCATGCCATTCCAGGTCCTGGTACATCATAGGCACTACACATATTGGGAAATCACCGGCAATACCTCCTCCGATCTGGAAAAATCCTAAGCCTTTGCCTGTACTCATTTCGCGGTAAAGTTCTGTTAACCAAACCATATACTCGATACCGCTTTTGACAGTAGAGGCCTTTAGCGCTCCTTTAATTACATAGCTGGCAAAGATATTGCCCGTAGTACTGTCTTCCCAGCCGGGCACTACGATAGGAATATTTTTTTGAGCAGCGGCTATAATCCAGCTATTCTTCGGATCGATCTCATAATATTGTTCCAGGTCGCCGCTTAAAACTACTTTGTACAGAAATTCATGGGGAAAGTATCGCTCGCCGGCAGCCTCTGCTTCTTTCCAGGCTTTTTCCAGGTGTTTTTGCAAGCGACGGAAAGCCTCTTCTTCCGGGATACAAGTGTCGGTAACGCGGTTATAGTGGTTTTCTAGCAGATCCCATTCGTCCTGTGGCGTCAGATCACGATAGTTCGGTACGCGTTTATAATGAGAATGTGCTACCAGGTTCATTACATCCTCTTCTAGGTTGGCGCCGGTACAGGAAATAAGATGCACCTTGTCTTGGCGGATCATTTCGGCCAGTGAAATACCTAATTCGGCTGTGCTCATGGCGCCTGCCAGGGAAACCAGCATTTTGCCACCTTCAAGAAGGTGTGTTTCGTAGCCTTTGGCGGCATCGACAAGGGCAGCCGCATTAAAATGGCGATAATGGTGCTGAATAAACTGAGAAACCGGACCTTTATTCATTGTCATATCTTATATGTTTCATATTTTCTGATTGATTGCAAAAATAAGCTTTTGCGGCGGCATTACGCGGATAATGATCATTTGATTATATACTGTAATTCTTAATAACTGTCCTGCTGAAAAATCATCTTTTACATTCCGGTAAAGGTAACCGGCAATAGAAGATCGTTGTCATCCGGTATTTAATAAGGGAGCGTATTGAGATCGTCTTTATATTTTTGATTTATGGTTTGCGGGTGGACACTTCCTGGTGTAATTGCGTAGAAGAACGGGATTGCTTTCACGCTATGGTGCAAAGAAGGCGCAAAGAAGGCGCAGAGGCGCAACATTTTGGTGCGTTCTTTGGCAAAGTGTGGCTATTGCCCGTTAAAGGTGTCAGCGCTGCCGGGCGGTGGGAAATAACCTATTGTAGTACGCATCTTTTAGCATTTTCTCAAAAGTGCGCACCTTTTTATAATCTAAAATGCACCTCTTCATCTCGACTGAAGTATGTGCAGTGCTGCAACCGTTCAGCTTACCGGAAAGCTTTCAGGACTTTCCTAGTCTCCTTTTGCCAGAGTTGTATATAATACAAGCCGGAGGCAAAAGAGCCGCCGGGTATATCGTAAATATGGACGCCTTTATGCAAGGTAAGGGTGCCTTGAAACAACGACCGCCCGCTGGCTTCGACAACCTGGTACAGTAACGGAGCATGCTCGCTGCTGCTGATCCGCAACCGGAACGAAGAAACGCCGGGGTCGGGCGTAATAAGTCTTGCTTCGAAACCGTCTTGCTTTGTCGCCGGAAGAAACAGGGTTTTGTTACTGATCAGGATGTCGTCATACAGTATTTCATAAGCTCCGGAGGTATCGCAACGATATGTGAAAGCCAGGTAAAAGGGTTGGTACTTAATACTATCCAGGGATATATCGGTAACCGGCGTCCAGTAATTGGCCGGAGAGGCTGTCATGGCCTGCACCTCCAGTATTTGCCAGTGGGCCACTTCCGGGTCACCTGTTCCCTTGTAGTCTGTGGATATGCGGATGTCTCTTTCTATAAAACCTTCATATCGTTTCTTCTGCCAGAAGCTAAGCAGGGGTTCGGACATAGCAGAAAGGTCAAGTGGAGCAGTAGAGATCAGCCAGTCATTATTAGTTTCTGATAGCCCCTGCGCTATTCCTCCAAGCATGCCGATGGCAAAACTATCTTCCCGTCCTTCTGGTGTACACTGCCATATTCTGCGGCCGGCAATACTGTATTGTCGGAAAAGACCGGTTGCCGTCAGGCTATCGCTACACAGCGTAAAATGCTCGTCCATTTCCCGGATAGGACGAATCGTACTGGTATCGGCTGTATAAAAGGTCCAATAAGTCGAATCGCTGATAGCCGGATTGGGCAATGTGCCGGTTGCGTTGGTAAAACAAGCTTCTGTTAGCAATATATAATAAGCCGACTTTTGTTGCAACATGATACCGCGAATGGTAACCCCGGAATCTTTTACTGTCACCTGGCCGGAAGGTATGGTTATGGTTTGTATGCTGCCGGACCCGCTGGTCTCATGGAGGGTTATTGTACCACTGCTGAGCGCAATATTTTCGTCGAAAGTAAGGGTCAGAGTGTCTGTTGCAGGATGAATGCCGCTATCCCGGGGCGACCACGCCAGCAGCTCCAAATGCCGGCGCAATACATAGGGTGTGACGAGCAGATCGTCGAGGTTCAGCCTTTTGCCGGAACCACTGCCTGTGGTGTATATTTTCAGACGCACGGACCCTGGTATATTTAAAGTATCTGATTGATATGCAGTGAGAGAATCTTTTCCTGCTAGGGACAGGGTATCTATATTCTGCCAGGTAAGTCCACTGTCCGTGCTATAATCTACTACCAGGTTTGGGGTAGCGCCGGTTCTGTCTCCTGCAAATGCCGAACGTGCGTAATAAAAGGCGATCCGGCCCAGTCCGTTGTTTTTATCTTGTGTCATAATCATAGAGGCGCTGCTGTTGCCGTGCCGGAACCGGACGGCCCGCTGCCCGTTTTTAACATCACTGGCATGATTCGTCACTACAGCTTCCTCCAGAGCCCAGGAATAGCCGTCGATCGCAAGCGTATCAAGTGCATAGCCGGTCTTGGTGGTCAATTCGAAGTCTGAGAAATAGTTTTGTCCTTTTGCCGTCCGGCAGGATAACAGGAGCAGAATGCTACAGCTAAGGGCTAGGGCCCGTCGGCGGAGAATAGGTAAGGTCATATAGTATAGATTTATTTATTAAAAATAAAATAATTTTTTCTGATTTGCAAATCTTATATTTCAATGTTATGTTTTGCCTTATTTATAGGCTGCATGTTGTCCAGTTGCAATTGCTTATTTTTGCGCGGTCAATTTTAACCGGGTAATTATTATGGCAGAAGTAAAACCAATGGTAGAGTATAATGAAGATAGTATACGTTCGCTTGACTGGCGGGAACATATCCGTCTCCGGCCGGGGATGTATATTGGCAAGCTGGGCGATGGTAGCAGTACGGATGATGGTATCTATGTATTGGTAAAAGAGGTGGTGGATAACTGTATTGATGAGTACACCATGGGTTTCGGCCGCCAGGTTGACATTTCCATTGCTGAGGGATCGGTTACCATCCGCGACTATGGTCGTGGTATACCTCTGGGTAAAGTGGTGGATGTAGTGAGCAAGATCAATACGGGCGCCAAATACGACAGCAAGGCTTTTCAGAAATCAGTGGGATTGAACGGGGTGGGTACCAAAGCCGTTAATGCGCTCAGCACTTATTTTAAGGTAACTTCTTACCGGGATGGAAGGGCGAAAACTGCCGAATTTGAAAAGGGACAATTAATAAAGGAGCATAAGGAAACGGCTACTACCGAACCGAATGGCACACATGTTTTTTTTACTCCCGATGATTCGGTGTTTAAGAATTATCATTTTATCAACGACTACGTCTTGAGCCAGGTATGGAATTACTGTTACCTGAACGCTGGTTTGGCTATTTACTTTAACGGGAAAAAATATGTATCGAAGAATGGTTTGCTGGATCTATTGACGAATAAAACCAATCCGGAAGAGATCCGGTACCCGATCATCCATCTGAAGGGAGACGATATTGAAGTGGCCATCACGCATACCGGCGATTACGGTGAAGACCTGTATTCGTTTGTAAACGGACAGCACACTACCCAGGGGGGTACCCATCAGGCTGCTTTCCGTGAGGCTTTTGTGAAAACAATACGCGATTTTTATAAAAAAGATTACGAGGCTTCGGATGTACGGCAGAGTATCTGCGCGGCCATTTCGGTACGCGTACAGGAGCCGGTATTCGAATCGCAAACGAAAACCAAATTGGGCTCGCTTACGACCTATGAAAACGGGCCGTCAATGAAAACTTTTGTGCTGGATTTCCTGTCGAAAGAACTGGACAACTTCCTGCATAAGAACCCGGTAGTGGCGGAAGGGTTAAAAAAACGAATAGAACAAAGCGAGCGGGAACGAAAAGAACTTTCTGGCATACGGAAGTTAGCGAACGAACGAGCCAAGAAAGCCAATTTGCATAACAGGAAGCTGAGGGATTGCCGAATACACCTGAATGATGATCCGCCCGCTAAAAACCGCGATGAATTCCGTCAGAAGCAATTGGAATCGACTATATTTATTACGGAAGGCGATTCGGCCAGCGGATCAATAACCAAAACGCGTAATGTAGAGACGCAGTCTGTTTTCAGTTTGCGCGGAAAACCCCTGAACTGTTTCGGGCTAACGAAGAAAGTCGTATACGAAAATGAAGAGTTTAACCTGTTGCAGCACGCTCTTAATATAGAAGAGGGCATGGAGGGATTAAGATACAATAATATTGTAATCGCAACGGACGCGGATGTGGACGGAATGCACATACGCCTGCTGATTATGACCTTTTTTCTGCAATTTTTTCCCGATCTGGTGCGCAATAACCATATTTATATCCTGGAAACGCCGTTGTTCCGCGTGCGTAATAAGCAGCAAACCATTTATTGTTACAGCGAAGAGGAAAAGCAAAAGGCGATCAAGACGCTCGGGGGGAAACCGGAAATTACCCGTTTTAAAGGATTGGGTGAAATATCACCCGATGAGTTTGGTCGTTTTATAGGTGAGGAGATGAAAAGGGAGCCGGTATTGATCACGAAGGATGCACATATTCAGAAATTGCTCCAGGATTACATGGGCAAGAATACTCCTGAACGCCAGAAGTTTATTATAGAAAACCTGGTGGTGGAAAAAGACCTGGTGGAAGAGGTTGCCTGACCGTATACACCAGTAATTGATTTAGCGTTCAAATCAAACGGCAAACGATAGCCAGAAATCTATATTTAGCTCTGCAAGACGAAAAGTTTTGCAGAGCTATTTTATTGTGGATAACAATACCTGGTTTAGCATTTAGCTATATCTGCAAGGGTGAATGCCACGGAGCCTATGTTTTTGCTTTTCCTTGGCAAGGTCGGGGCGCCGGCTGTTGTACTTTTGCGTAAATTTCCACGTCTTGTCTTTTGTCGTTTCTTTCCTGGAGAAAAATCCTGTTTTACGTATCCGGGAGTTTAAATATTACCTGTCGATACGCTTTGCGTTGATATTTGCCCTGAATATGCAAAGTACCACTATTTATTACTGGGTATATCATATTACCGGCGATAAACTGAAACTAGGGCTGGTAGGTCTGGCCGAGGTAATCCCGGCAGTGATCTGTTCGTTATTCAGCGGTCATTTTGTGGACCTGCACGAGAAGAAACGGATGGTGCAATTGTGTATTATGGCCTACCTGGTATTAGGTGCCGGTTTATTTGGGCTGACAACACCCCTGGCTTTGAATAATCTGGGGGAAGATTGGGTGTTGACTCTTATTTATGGTTTTGTATTCGCCGGTGGCATTATCCGGGCTTTTTATGGCCCTTCTTCTTTTGCCCTGGTAGGCATGTTGGTGCCCAGGGAACTTTACCCGAACGCCACAAGCTGGAGTAGCATGGCCTGGCAAATAGGCGCGGTAATGGGGCCTTTGACGGCAGGTTTTATGATAGCATGGCATGGAGTAGAGGCTGGTATGGCTATAGTGGTTGCGCTGGAGCTAGCGCCTTTGGCAGCCATATTAGCCATTGAGGCTAAACCCATATTGAAGAAGGTAAAGGAACCTGTATTACAAAGTCTTTCGGAAGGACTACGTTTCGTATTTAAAACACCGGTATTGTTAGGCGCACTTTGCCTGGATCTTTTTTCCGTGCTGTTTGGGGGTGCCGTAGCGCTGTTGCCAGTGTACCAAAAAGAAATTTTGCATGTAGATGAAACCGGTTTCGGCATATTACGATCCGCACCGGGCATAGGCGCGTTGATCACTTTGGGCCTCCTGGCCTTTTTACCCCTGCGCACAAAGCCCGGTTATAAGCTGTTTGGCGCTGTATTTTGTTTCGGTATTTGTATTGTTATTTTTGGTATATCTACCAATTTCTACCTCTCTTTTTTTGCATTAATGCTGAGCGGGCTGTTCGACGCCGTCAGCGTAGTGATCCGCGGAACGGTATTGCAATTGGTTACGCCCGATGAGATGCGGGGGCGTGTAGCGGCGGTGAATACCATGTTTATCAGCTCGTCTAATGAGTTGGGCGATTTCGAAAGCGGCGTTATGGCTCATTGGCTGGGGCCGGTAAGGGCGGTTGTAGCCGGGGGCTGCCTGACACTTACTGTTGTTGTCCTGACCTGCTGGCGTGCTCCGCAATTGCGCCGGTTTTCCTTTGCAGCACATACCAAAATGCCGGGGAGTTCTGCTGAAGAAGATAAGTAGGCCCGGTACATAACCTTCGCTGGGGTTACCTTATAGGATCAGATGATCTCGGCTACATGTTTGCTGATATTGGAAGCGATCTTGGCCATAGGCAGGTCATTGTCATCTGTGCCGAAAGGGTCTTCTATTTCTTCCGCGATGATCTCTAAACTGGCCAGTACGTAGAATACAAAACCTACAATAGGCGCTACATAATATCCAAGGGAAAATACATATCCAAAGGGCAGAGTAATGACATAGATGAAAATGAACTTTTTTATGAAAGCACTATAAGATAAGGGTATAGGTGTATTTTTTATCCTTTCGCAGGCGCCACAGATGTCGGTAAAAGAACTGAGCTCCGCATTGAGGGTAATTAATTGTTCGCCACTTATTTTCCCAGCTTTGTAGAGTTGTGTTATACGAGAGATCATCATCTGCGCCACCTGGTTGGGAACATGCTTGTCGTTATTTAACAATGCCAGTTCCGGATGTTCTTTCTCGTCGAGGGCCAACCGGGTAGATTCGGCTTGCAGGTGGTTGCGCAAGGCATTCGCATATAAAGGAATAGTTCTTCTGAAAAATACCCGTGTTTCTTTGTCGTTCTCGTCGAGCGCCGCATGAAGTTTCAACGCAAGATTGCGGCTGTTGTTTACCAGGCTACCCCATAACTTACGGCCCTCCCACCAACGATCGTAGGCAGTATTTGTTCTGAATACCAGTAAAATAGAGATGGCAAACCCCAACAAGCTATGCAGGGTAGGAATATTTTTCACCCAACTTCTGTCGCTCAAATGGAGGTATTCTATCTCCCAATAAGCAATTGCCAGTGAATACAGGCAAACCAGGAGAATTAACGGGAATAATTTCCGGGCGGTATCGGCACGGTTGACGAAAAAAACGGAGAGCCATGATTTGTTGTTATAAATTTCCACCGGTCATAATTTGTTGGCCGGACAAATATACAGGAATAGGCGATTTCCATCTTTCCCGAAAAAAAGAATATTGGAAAATTTTACCGTTATAGTGATCTGAGGTGCAGCGGCAGGAGATAAAAAATATACCCCGGTTTTTACCGGGGTATATTAGGAAATTTCAGGGCAGCCTCTTTTAATAGTGGCTTATCGTTTTATTAATCAATTGTAAGTTCACCTACCCTGGCCAGGTATTTATCGATTTCTCTTGCCTGTTGGCTGTAAGGGAATTTGTTCTTGATTTCCAGGTAGTATTTTTTTGCTTCATCTATTTTGCCGCTTCTTTCGCTGGCCAAACCTGCACGGAAGAGATATAGAGGAGAAGTAAAGTTATCGTCTGCGTTGCCAGCTGCCTTTTTATAGTTTTCAACACCTTTGGCCGGATTGTTACTTTCCATATAAGCATCCCCCAATGCACCGTAAGCCAGGAATTGTAAAGGTGTACCTTGCCCATCGAATTTTTCGAGGTGTACTATAGCGTTTTTGGCATCACCGCTCCGTAAAAAGCTAAGACCAGCATAATAGTGCGCCAGGTTGGCGGCCTTGGTGCCGGAGTATTTCTTGATAACGGATAAAGCACCAGGGCGCTGACCATCGCCGTTTAGGGTATATTGCAGGGAATCCATTTCAAACCATCTCTCTGCACTAAAAAGTGCATTAGCTGCCTTTTCTTCTTTGGGCGCTACGATAAAGTTTTTATAACCAAAATAACCGCCTACCAAAATAACCACAGCAGCTACCACGCCAATAATTACTTTTTGATTTTTTTCCACAGAAGTCTGTAGCTTCTGAAGGGTATCCAGACCGGAGTCATGTGTTTCCGGCGTTTGACCGGGGGCTTTTCTTGTAGTGTTTGCCATTGTTAGAGATAAAATGGTAAAAAAATGCGTGCAAAAGTAATGTATTTTCTGAATTTGTCAAGAATATCACAAATCAGGAATATAAGTACAGGTATGCAACAAAAGACTGCTGATGATTAAGAAAATGTATTAGTGATAAGTTAATCATAGTTCGTAGCCTCGAAAACGCCCTTTTATTTCTAACTTACCGCTAGTATTCAGTCGAGCGTACTTTTTCGGCTTATTACTCTATAGTTAATTGCTCATCAATCTGTTGTCAATTTTGGTTTTGCCTTTTAATCTTTGACTTACACTAGTCAACGATAAAGGGATAGTCTTTCTGAGCATAGATATCATTATATAGTTCGCTGTCATCCGGGTAAGGACTTTCTTCGGCAAAACGTACGGATTCTTCTACTTCTGCTTTCACTTTTTCATTGATGGCTTCGATTTCTTCGTCGGTAGCCCAATTGTTTTCTTTTATTTTGGCCAGAACTTTCTCTACGGGATCTTGTGCTTTATATTCTTCTACTTCTTCTTTACTGCGGTATTTAGCCGGATCGCTCATGGAGTGGCCGCGATAGCGGTAGGTTTTAATTTCCAGGAAAGTAGGACCGCCTTTTTCACGGGCTCTTTTAGCAGCCCGTTCGATAGCAATATGTACTTCTTCCGGGTTCATGCCGTTTACCGAGTCGCCGGGCATATCGTAGGCATCGGCCAGGCGGTAAATATCCAGTACTTTAGAGGTACGTTCTACTGATGTACCCATGGCGTAGTGGTTGTTTTCACATATGAAAATGACCGGTAACTGCCAAAGAACGGCCATGTTGAAGGTTTCGTGCAGGATACCCTGGCGGGCTGCGCCATCGCCAAACATACAAATTGTAACACGATCGTTATTGTTGTATTGATCGGCGAAAGCGATTCCGGCTCCCAGGCCTATTTGTCCCCCAACGATGCCATGTCCTCCGAAGAAGCGCTTTTCTTTGGAAAAGAAGTGCATAGAACCACCTTTACCCCCGGTACAACCGGTAGCTTTCCCATATAGCTCGGCCATACAAGCGTTTGCAGAAATGCCTTTAGCAATAGCCAGACCATGATCGCGATATGCTGTAATTAAGTTGTCGTCCTCACGAATGGCAGAAATAATGCCGGCAGAAACCGCCTCCTGACCTATATATAAATGGCAAAAACCACGAATCTTTTGCATTCCATAGAGTTGTCCTGACTTTTCTTCAAAACGGCGCTGTAACAGCATGCTTTCGTACCAGGTTAAATAAATCTCTTTTCCAAATTGTGTTTGCACAGTCTGATAATTTTTTGCGAAAATATAAAATCTTTCCAGAAATGCCGTTGCCCGGGCAAAAATAGGGCACGGCAGGTGTGTCTATTTAATTTAATATGAGATCGGTAGTTATGAACTTCCCGGTTGCAGCGATAGCAGGCAGCATAAAAGACGAAAATTAAAATATGCTTTATTTGGTTTTTGTAAAGACCTTTGTCGCTTGGATGATTGACTAAATTTTGGTGTTTCTTGGCTTTTTTACAATCGATAGCGTTAACGCAGTTCCGTAATTTCTCTTCCGGCATATTTTCTTTCGATGCCCCGGTGGTGGCTATAACGGGCTTGAATGGGGTAGGTAAAACCAACCTATTGGATGCCATTTATTATCTCTGTTATACAAAGAGCTATTTTCAGAGCCGTGAAATGTATAATGTGCAGACAGGAACAAACGGTTTCCGGATAGAAGGCATATTAAAAGTTTCTGCTTCCTTTTTGCCGGAAGAGGGGCCGGACGATACTGTCGAGAAGATATGTTGCACCTGGAAAGAAGGAAAAAAGCTGGTACAATGCAACCAATCGAGTTACGAAAAGATAACAGAGCATATCGGGAAGTACACCGCGGTAATGATAGCTCCTGATGATATAGCCCTGATCAATGACGGCAGCGAACTGAGGCGCAAATATATAGATGGCTTATTGGCTCAGGGCGATCCACATTACCTGGAGCATTTGCTGCATTATCAAAAATTCCTCGCCCAACGCAATGCCTATTTAAAGCAGGCTATGCCCGGACAGGCAAGTCCTGATTTGCTGGATATATATGACGAGCAACTAGCCTTGCATGGGGGGTATCTGGTGGCGCAGCGCCAGGCTCTGTCGGCTGTAATGCCGGTATGGGTGGAGCAATATTATAACCAGTTAAGCGGTGGCGCAGAAGGTGTTGATATTCAATATAAGATGTGTGCCAGGCCGGATCTGTTGGCCGATTTATTCCGGCAATACCGTCGACGGGATATGGAATACCGGCGTACGCTTGCAGGGCCGCATACGGAAGATTGGTTGTTCCAGATAAATGGCAGTTCCGTTAAGGCGCATGGCTCGCAGGGGCAGAAGAAGTCATTTCTTATTGCTTTGAAACTGGCTCATATACAATGGCTGCAGAAACTGGGCAAGAAGCCTTTCTTACTGTTGGACGATATTTTTGAAAAGCTGGATAAACAGCGTTTATCTTTCCTTTTTGATATGTTGCAGGCCTTCTCTTTATCGCAGATCTTTATGACACATACTGCTGCCGATGAATTGCTGGAGACGGTTAACCGGCACTATAAAGAGGTCCAGATACTACCCCTGTACGCCCGTTGAATTTGTGAAAAATAACAAAAGATAATAGGGGTATCTCTAGGTTAGATTGTCTGTTTTTATTATTGTTGTAGGTGTAAACTAAAAAAACTGAAGATTCCGATGACATTCTTATCCCTTTTTGGTGCTGAAAAGATACCGATGGACCTGATTCATGAAGTGGAAAAGCAGGCTCCCAACCTGATTGTTTGGGCAGTGCCGGCAATGGTGCTGTTCTCGGCATTAGAAATGTTGATATCTTATCTGCAAGATAGAAAATATTACGAAAAAAAGGAGACTATAGGGTCGGTGTTGGTGGGATTAGGCAACCTGGTGGTGAGCGGGGTTATTAAAATCGTGATGTTGTATGCCGTTGTTGGTTTGTATAACCTGGTGCCCTGGAGGATGGAGTTGAACTGGTGGACGTTCTTGCCTTGTTATGTTATTTATGATTTGTGCAGTTATTGGGCGCACCGTATTTCGCATGAACAGCGGTTCTGGTGGGCTACCCATGTAGTGCATCATAGCGGCGAAAACTATAACCTGGCCGTATCTTTCCGGTTAAGCTGGATTCAGCATTTAAAAATTATTTTTTTCCTGCCCCTGGCCTTGATAGGCTTTCACCCTATTGTGTTTTTTGTTACCTACCAATTAGCGGTTTTGTTCCAGTTCTGGGTGCACACCGAGTATATTCGCAAATGTCCGAAATGGATGGAATACATTTTTGCTACACCGTCTAATCACCGGGTGCATCATGGCTCGCAAGAGCAGTATATTGACAAGAACTACGGTGCCACTTTTATTTTTTGGGACCGGATATGGAAGACTTATGAGCCGGAAGAAGAAAAGGTGATTTACGGGATTACGACAAATATTGAAAATAAAGCCAATCCCTTTTTTATTAATTTTCATGAGGTGAAGGAAATGATCCAGGATGTACGCCAGGCAAAGGGTTTCCGGAAAAAATGGTTCTACCTGTTTGGCAGCCCTGTAAAAATTATGCAGGAGAAGGAACGGATGAAGGCGGCTGCAGCTCAAGCCGCAGGCCGCAAAGAGGGACAAAAATTACCCCTTGCAGAGCCTGTTTAAAAAGACAATAAAAGAAAATACCCCCGCAGTGATTCTTACTGTGGGGGTGTTTTTTTACAACTGGTGGAAAATACTAATGCATGGTTTTTACCGTTAATAAAAATTACCTCATTTTTGCATCTATGTCTTTGAAGAAAATCGCACCCTATTTAGTCCCGTTGATTTTTGGCTTTGCCTTATTTTTTTCTTCCTCTTGCCGGAAGGAAAAAATATTGACCAGCGGAGGACAGATCCGTTTTTCGGTTGATACCCTGATGTTTGATACGGTGTTTACGGCCCAAGGCAGTTCAACCCGCAAAGTGAAGATATATAACGAGCAGAAGGAAACGATCCGGATCAGTAATATACGTTTCCGGCGGGGAACGCAATCTTCCTTCCGGCTTAATATTAATGGGGAGCCGGGTACCGGTGTTACGGACGTAGAAATAGCCGGCAACGATAGTCTATGGGTCTTCGCAGCCGTAACAGTAGATCCTAATGATGAGCATACGCCCTTTATTGTTAACGATGAACTTCTGGTAACGTTGAATGGTACGGAGTTTTCCATACCGGTAATTGCTTATGGGCAAAATGCCTATTATATTGTAGACAGTACATTGAATACGCAGACATGGAAGACCGACCGGCCTTATGTAATTATGCGCAA
>JBEBWN010000019.1:0-23445 GCA_040392235.1 Taibaiella helva
AATTATAGTGATGCCTGGGCCGAAGAAGCAGCGAAAAGGGGACTAAGCAATTTTAAAACTACTCCAGAAGCCCTGGATGTACTGATCAAGAAGGATACCATCGACCTGTTTGCAGGCCTTGGCATCTATACGCCACGCGAGCTGCATGCGCGCCATGAAATTGTATTGGAAGAATACATTAAGAAGGTACAGATCGAAGCCCGTATATTAGGCTATCTCTGTACAAACCATGTACTTCCCGCAGCTATCCAATATCAGAATACGCTTATCGACAACGTAAGAGGGCTAAAAGAAGTGGGGCTATCTAACACAGCCTACAAAGCCCAGCTAAACCTACTGGAGGTTATATCCGGCCACATACAGGAAATAAATGACAATGTGGAAAAAATGATCGAAGAGCGCAAAAAAGCGAACAAAATTGAAGATGCACGGGAAAGGGCTTATGCCTACTGCAATCATGTGAAGGTCCTGTTCGAAAAGATCAGGTACCACGCAGACAAGCTGGAGCTTATTGTAGAGGATAAGCAATGGCCAATGCCAAAATACAGAGAGTTGCTCTTTATTCATTAATAGTTTGCGCTGAACAGCTAATTATATTTTTAACCTCCGGAAGATTAATGGACAAATCCAGGTATCGTCCGGAGGTTTTCCTTGCTTTTCTGTGCTACTCGTTTGCTGCAAAAAATAATCTCGTCTAAAACTATATGCGGGTCAGTAAGGGAAAGGCCTCTTTTCTAAGACGCTATCTTTTAAAAAACTACATTTGCTATGCCATTTCTTTATACCACAGTAATACATTTTCCGACATGAATAAAATAGACATTCGCTTTACTACCCTTTGCCTGTTCCTATTTGTTGCCGCTTTTTCAAGAATCATTCCGCATATGCCGAACTTTTCGCCCCTGGCGGCGATAGGTATGTTTGGCGCTGCGCATTTTTCCCGTAAATGGTTAGCATTATTTATGCCGATTCTGGCGACCTGGCTGAGTGATCTATTTATTAACAATGTTATTTACGGGAGTTATCAAACCAGCTTTACCTGGTTCTATGAAGGTTTTTATTGGCAATATGGCAGTTATATTCTTATTGCAGTAATGGCCCTGTTTGTTTTTAAGAAAATCAGCATTCCCCGTGTATTGGGTATGTCGCTGATGGCCACCGTCCTCTTTTTCCTGATCAGTAACCTGGGCAGTTGGTTTAGTTTACCTCAATTGTACAGTCGCGATTTTAATGGTATAATGGCATGTTATGTTGCAGGTATTCCTTTTATCAAGGGAACACTATATAGTGACCTGGTCTACTCTATTATTTTATTTGGTACTTATTACCTACTTCAGAAAAAATTTAGCGTGCTCAAACCAGCTCATATTCAGTATGTTTAGCCAGGAACTGCAACATAAAATTGATACGAAGACTAAACCGCCCGGCTCCCTGGGGCAGCTGGAGCGTATAGCATTTAAAGTTGCGCGGATACAACAATCCCTTTCTCCGGCTTTATGCCTGCCCCATATTGTTGTTTTTGCCGGCGATCATGGTATTTCCCAGGAAAAGGTAAGTGCTTATCCGGTTGAAGTAACCGGACAAATGGTTTTGAATTTTCTGTCGGGCGGCGCCGCTATAAACGTATTCTGCCATCAAAACGAAATTGAGTTACTCATAGTAGACGCAGGTGTGAACCGTGACCTGCCGGGGCATATATCATTGGTCGACCATAAGATCGGCAAAAGTACCCGCAATTTTTTAGAGATGCCGGCAATGACGCCAGAACAAAGGGTTACGTGCTTTGCCAGGTCGCAAAACCTGGTCGATATTATCCACAACAAAGGATGCAATGTTATCGGTTTTGGCGAGATGGGCATTGGCAATACCTCTTCTGCTTCGATGATTATGCATTACCTGACCGGCCTTCCGCTGGAAGAGTGTATCGGCAATGGAACCGGTATTAACCCGGATCAATTGGCGCATAAAAAATATATCCTGTCAAAAGCCAGGCGCCTCTACGGCAATATTACAGACCCGTTACTGGTACTGGAAACCTTTGGCGGCTTCGAAACGGCACAGATGACCGGCGCCATGCTAGCAGCCTTCGAACAAAATATGCTTCTGCTTATCGACGGCTTTATTGCTTCGAGCGCATTGTTGGTTGCACAAAAAATAAAACCAGCAATTCTGCAAAACTGTATTTTTTGTCACGAAAGTGCAGAATATGGCCACCAATTCCTGTTAAGGTATTTTCATGCTGAACCCATTTTACATTTGGATCTCAGGCTGGGCGAAGGCACTGGTTGTGCTCTGGCCTACCCCATTATTAAAAGCGCCGTATGTTTTTTGAATAATATGAGTAGTTTTACCTCTGCCGGCGTTACCCACCGGCAAGATACGCCGGCTGTCAATAGTAATACTCCCTCTAACTCTTAAAAAATCCTTCGCTTGAAAAAAGAAATCCGCATATTTTTTACATCGCTGATGTTTTTTACGCGTATACCCTGCCCCCATTTTACAGATCATTCACAAGAGTACCTGGATAAATCCACCCGTTATGTTTCGCTCGTTGGTATCGTAGTGGGCAGTATATCTTTTACCGCTTTTCTTCTGGCCTCACACCTGTTTAACCCGGTAATCAGTGTTCTGTTTTCCCTGATAGCGGGAATATTAACTACAGGAGCTTTTCATGAAGATGGCTTTGCAGACGTCTTTGACGGTTTCGGTGGCGGATGGACAAAGGAGCGTATCCTGGAAATTATGAAAGATAGCCGGTTAGGTACTTATGGCACAGTAAGCCTCATTTTCCTGTTTGCGCTGAAAATTTTCGCATTACTTAACATTGTACAACATCTCCAAGGCAACTTATTTTTGCTGTTTCTCATTTTCATCTCTTATCATTCCATAGCCAGGATATCCGGAATCACTATATTTTTCACCACAGAATATTCCCGCGCCGATGAAAGCGGAAAAACAAAGCCCATTGTCCGGAATAATACCTGGAAAGAGGTTGCTATTGTCTATGGTATAGGGCTCATACCATTTCTGCTCCTGACAGCACAGCATATCTACTTTACGCTCATCATATTTCCTCTCGTGATACTCCATTTCTATAGCAGGTATTATTTTAAAAAATGGATAGGCGGATACACAGGTGATTGTCTTGGCGCCGTTGAACAGTTTTCGGAACTATTCCTTCTTCTTTCTATTACCGCTTTATGCAAGTATTTATAGTTAGACATACAGCAGTTCATAACCCTCAAAACGTCTGCTACGGTCACTCAGAAATCGAACTGCAAGCTGACTTTGAAGCCGGCTTTTCCCATATCCGTTCCGGACTGCCAGCACAATTCGATCGTGTGTATAGTAGTCCCAGCAAAAGGTGTGTGCAACTTGCGCTGTATATACAAAAAGAAAACATTGTACTGGAGAAAAGGCTGCGGGAATTAAATTTCGGTCAATGGGAAGGTAAGCAATGGAATGATATACCCCGGGAAGAATTACAACCCTGGATGGACGATTTTGTGTACCAGTCTCCACCTTCCGGGGAAAGCCTGTTGGACCTTTACGGGCGAGTGGTTAACTATATTGAAGAGTTAAGAGGCTCCGGCCTAAATAAAGTATTGATCGTAACCCATGCCGGTGTGATTCGCTGTTTCGCAGCCTATATTCTCAAAATACCTTTAAAACAGGTATTTAAACTCACCGTAGAATACTTAAAGGTTTTCCGAATTGAATTGGGTCATAATGAAACGGAAGATAGTTTTGTTTTATAGTGGGGCGCAACAAAATACTTGTTCTTCTCCACCTAATGCATTCGCCTTCATAATTAAGGTAAACGCCTGAAGTAGGAGTAACTCAGCATAAGTTCCAGTAGTAAAGCAATAATACCTGCTAAAGCGAAAGGGAAGAACTGCTCTGCATAATGCTTGTAGGCATTAACTTCTACTTTTGTTTTTTCCAAGCGGTCAATTTCCTTATAAATGCTTTCCAGCTTGCTGTTTCCTGTAGCCCGGTAATATTTCCCGCCTGTTTCCTTTGCTATTTTTCGCAGCAAATTCTCATCGATCTGTACCGGCACCATTTGCTTTTGTAAACCAAATGGCGTTTGCACGGGAGATAATGCCTGACCTTCGGTACCTACACCAATGGTATACACCCGAACTTTATAGGCTTTTGCTACTTCCAAAGCAGTTTGGGGATCTATCATTCCCGTGTTATTTACACCATCGGTCATCAATATAACCACACGGCTTTTACCTCGGGCGTCTCTTAGACGGTCTACGGCCGTTGCCAATCCCATGCCTATTGCCGTCCCATCCTGCAATGTACCGCTTTTTATCGTACTCAGTTGCTCCTTCAGTACGTTATGATCAATTGTAATAGGGCATTGGGTAAAACTCTCCCCGGCAAATATTACCAGACCAATTCTATCTGTCGGCCGGGCATCGACAAATTTCAAAGCGTTTTGCTTAGCGGCCTCCAGGCGGTCTGGCTTAAAATCCTCGGCCAGCATACTACCGGAAATATCGATACTCAATACAATGTCAATGCCCTCACTGTCTATTGTCTCGCTTACATTCGTTTTCTGAGGACGCGACAAGGCAATAATAAAAGCGGCTAACACAATACAACGCAATATCATCAATATGGGTCTCCAGGTAACCCTCAGTGAAGGTTTAATATTACCCAGCCCCTCTGTGGTTGAAATGCGAAAAACAGTAGAGCGTTGTTTTCCCTGGTATATATAGAACCAGATCAAGAAAGGCAGCAACAATAATAACCACAGGAAATGCGGATGAGCCAATACAATATGATATTTCTCCAATAGTTTCATTATGCTTTGTCCTCCTCTGCTTTCTTTTTCGTTTGTTTAACTACCTCGACCGCCGCCTCCATACAAGCTCCATGCTCATGAGGCAATGGATTAGCTTTGGCAAATTTTGCCAGGTCGGCCGTACGCAGAATCAGTTTCAACTCCGGACGCAATTTTCTAAGCTCTGTCCTGGAATCGTTCTGTTTTTTTAGCAGGGCTAACAATTCATCCGTCGTTTGTTCCATTGCAGCAATACCGAAACGCTCTTCCAGATATACCCTTGTTATATCACTTAGTTCAGAATAATACTCTTTAATATACCCATGTTCCCAAAGCTGTTTTTCTCTTAGTTCCTGCAAAAGGCGTAAGGCCTTTTCATGAGATAGCTCCGGAGGCGCTTTAATACTACGGGAAGGAATAAGTGTTTTCTTATTTTTATAGAAGTAGATCCAAATAAATATCCCTAATCCGGCCAGAAGTAATGTAGCCAGAATAAGCTTCCAATAATCCAACCAGGAAAAAGGAACTTCAACAATATTTTTAATGGGCTTAAAGGTCTTGGTTGTATCAACTGCGAGGGTTTGGACATCGATCCATATAGAATCTGTACTCAAGTCGAAGACTTGCCCCTTTGTATTGACTTGAAAAAGAAGAGATGGGATAACATATCTTCCCGAATCGAATCCAGTCAGGATGACTTTCTGTTGTAAAAGAAGCACATCGTTATCTTTAACTGTATCAACCTTCCCTTTCTCCAATATCTCCAAACCGGTCAATGTATCCGGTATTTTTGCCCACAACACTTTATCCTGTTTGGTTTGCAAACGTACGGACAGCAAAAGATTTATCTGGTCTCCAATGATGATTTCCCTTGTATCCACAATGGCCTGCGCTTGGCCCCAGCTTCGATAGGACATTCCCTGGAACAGGCCCAAGATACAGACAATAACTAATAGATGCTTTAATATACGGTTCATGAGTGTTTACAAAAAAAGACTTTAACAATAACCAGTCTGTACCGCCTGTTCTTTACCTGTTAATAAAAAAGCCCTGCAATGTTTTTACATAATCTTCATCTGTTCTTACCGAAAGCAATTCAGCACCACATTTACGGAATGCATTGGCGCTGTATTTCTGATGCCGGTCGAATGTTTTTGCATATTCCTGGCTTACCTTACGATTGCTGGTATCCAGCCATTGCACGGTTTGGGTTTCGCTATCCTGTACATGCAGCAGACCTACATTAGGCAACTCTTTATCTGCCTTATCGTACACCTGTATACCGACCAGGTCGTGCCTGCGAGCGGTTAACTTAAGCGGTTCTTCGTAAGGAGCACTTATAAAGTCACTCAATAAGAAAGCTATGGTTTTTTTCTTGGAAACATTGTTGAAAAATTTCAGGCATTCTCCGATATCTGTTCCTTTCTGCTGTTGCGGATCTAAGGTGATCATTTCCCTTATAATGCGCAGAATGTGCGATTTTCCTTTCTTGGGTGGTATATACTTTTCTATTTTGTCGCTGAAAAAGATCACGCCTACCTTATCATTATTCGTAATAGCAGAAAAAGAAAGCACCGCCGATATTTCTGTAATGAGATCTCTCTTCAATTGTTTGGTAGTACCAAAAAGAGAACTACTACTTACATCAACCAGGAGCATTACGGTCAGTTCCCGCTCTTCTTCAAATATTTTTACAAAGGGTGTGCTAAAGCGCGCCGTCACATTCCAATCTATAGCCCTTACATCATCGCCGGGACTATATTCACGTACTTCACTAAAGGACATTCCCCTCCCCTTGAAGGCAGAATGGTATTCGCCTGAAAAAATATGATTGCTAAGTCCTTTCGTTTTTATTTCTATACGACGGACCCGTTTTAAGATTTCTGCAGTAGTCATTAAGAAAGTTTAGAAAATGAAACCAACCATGCCGTTCTCATACAAAAAAATACTTGCACCTTTGTAAGGTATGTTCAAACAAAGAAGTAAAAACAGTGGAGATATATTTTATTCCGCCGCTGTACGGTACTTCGTCATTACTCTAAGGCACTTCTACCGCATTCAGTATTTCATTTATGATCTGCTCGCTGGTAACATTTTCCGCTTCCGCCTCGTAGGTGACACCTATACGATGACGCAATACATCATGACAAACAGCTCTTACATCCTCAGGAATCACGTAGCCACGGCGTTTGATAAAGGCATAAGCTTTTGCGGCATGAGCAAGGCTTATACTGGCACGGGGCGACCCACCATAAGCTATAAGCGGTTTTAATTTCCCTAATTTGTACTCGTTGGGGAAACGGGTAGCGAATACGATATCTAAGATGTACTGTTCTATCTTTTCATCCATATAGACTTCCCGAACCAATTGACGCCCCTCCAGTACATCTTGCGGTGTCACAACTGCATTAATTTTGGGAAAACCTTTCGGATTAAGATTCTGGCGGATAATAAATTTCTCTTCCTCCTGCCGGGGATAGGAAATAACCACCTTAAGTAGAAACCGGTCTACCTGGGCCTCCGGTAACTGATAAGTCCCCTCTTGTTCGATGGGGTTTTGCGTGGCCAAAACCAGGAAAGGCTCATCTAACTTGTATGTAGTATCGCCGATAGTGACCTGCTTTTCCTGCATGGCTTCCAATAAAGCACTTTGTACTTTAGCCGGCGCCCTGTTGATCTCATCAGCCAGAATAAAGTTGGCGAATATCGGCCCACGACGCACTTCAAATTTATGTTCCTGAGGGTTGTATATCATTGTGCCTACAACATCAGCCGGGAGCAAATCCGGTGTAAACTGTATACGGCTGAATTTGGCGCTTATGGCAGAGGCCAGCGATTTAATGGCCAACGTTTTAGCCAAACCCGGTACACCCTCTAACAGCACATGTCCCTGTGTAAGTAAACCAATGAGCAAGCGCTCTATCATATGTTTTTGGCCTACTAAGGTTTTATTTAGTTCCAGATTTAATAAATCAATGAAGGCACTTTTTTGGTGAATACGATCGTTGAGCTCCCGAATATCCACCGATGAGGTGGAAGCCACAGACTGTTCCAGATTTTGATCCATATTAAATTAAATACATTAATCCTGCACAAAGTAACATTTCTTACTTTGCGAGCTAAGTTAATTAATATCCGTAAAAAAAACTTGTAAAATTAATGAATATCTAACCGGATTTAAATGGATTCACAAATATCTGCCAATATATGCAAAGCAATATTTAAATTCGTATTCTAAACGTTAACCACAGGTTAAACGGGTAGATTTATCCTTGCAGGTTTAACCTTTCCTTACTCCAATCGATATAGGGGAATCCACGTTCCATGTCTTCCATCCGTTCGGAAAGCGTTTGCCGGAACTTATGTGCCGCTTCGCTAGCTGGAAAACGGAATCGATGCGCCAATGCCCGTTGTATTTCCTCCACTTTTTGCAGTACATGTTTGTCGGCCCCTTCCATATACGTATCTATAAAACGCTCCCATATATACTGTACGGCCTGGCTGCCGGGATGTATCATATCCTGTTCATAAAACCGGTAATCCCTTAATACATCTATCATTAATTCATATGCAGGAAAGTAATGACAAAAAGGTAACCATTCCGTCAAGGTATGAACCAGTTCTAACAACCTGCTCTTGCTTCTATTGTTTTCCGCCAAACCATCACGGACATGCCGCACCGGGCTTACCGTCAGGATAACCTTTATTCCCGGATGGATACGGGAGAGTTGTTCCAACTGCTCTGACAAAACTTTTAGCATATGGTCTGTCGTCAACAGTTCTTTCCGAAACCAACTGCCAGGGGCCTTATGACAATTAGCTACTCCGTATGGCGCAGCACCGGCGTTTTCGCTGGTAAAATATTGGTAGGAGGACCCCAAACTCAGTATAAGCCAGTCTGCGTTTAACAGATAAGTATGGGCTTCAGCTATGGAACTGTTCATTTGCGTAATTGCCTGTTCCGCATCTGTATGTGCAAAGCGCGAATGAAAATCCCAGTGTTGCCAGGTATCCTGTAAAAAGAAAAGATCGGCTGTGGTATAAGTACGTCCCTGCAAACAAACTTCAAGGCAATGCGCTATGCTGGCAGGATTGAATAATATACCCTGTGGATTCTGCATTACCGTCATTTTACCCTGCAACATTTTAAGGCCAATATGTTCGGTAAAACAAGAGCCGATAAGCATAACTTTTTGTGCATGTTGCATCCGGGTACCCGGTTCTTTTACAGAAAAAGGAAGGAAGAAGTCCATATTTGTTGTTTACCCAAAAAAGCGAATTATTCTGCTCTGACATTCAACATCTGGCGGGAGGCCTTCCATGCCGGATACCAGGCTGCCAGCAATCCTACGAGCAAAGCGGTAAAGATAACCAGTACAAAATCGGCCACCTGCATTTTTACCGGGTACGCCTCAATAATAAAGCCGTCCGGCAGGGCAATCCAACCAAAATATAATTGTCCGCAGCAAATAAGGAAACCCAGCAAAATACCGATTCCACCACCTAGAATAGCCTGGAATGCTCCCTGGAATAAAAATATACGCCCGATCAGGACCGATTCTGCCCCCATCGCTTTCATAATGGTAATATCTTTTTTCTTTTCCAGTACCATCATCAACAAAGAGCCGATCATATTAAAAGAGGCGATCAGCAGCACCATCAATAAAATAGCATATACTGCCCATTTTTCACTCCGCATGATCATATAAAAGGTTTTATTCTGCTCATAACGGGTTTCGATACGTCTGCTGTCGCCCAAAATCCGGGCCACTTCTTGCTTTACTTCGTCTTCATACTGGGGCGATTTCAACTTTATTTCAATGGTAGACACTTGGCCCTCTGTTTGCAACAGCCGGCGGGCAGCCTCGAAAGGAACCAGGATGTATTCGCCCGAAATATCATCCTGCATTTCAAAAGCGCCTTCCGGTTTTACTTTTATGCTGTTTAATGCAGCATGAGCTTGCTCAACATTAGCCATAACCGCTCCTCGGCGGGGATAATAAATATGCAGAGCAGAAAAAACATTATTCACATCAATTCCCAGAGAGATGGCTATACCAGAGCCCAGAATAGCAGGCGTAAATGAGTGTTCGTTCGGCCAAATGGCCTTTCCATCGAGCATATACTTCCCTAGCCCGGTTGCATAGAACCAGTTATTGTCCACCCCTTTCAGGGTTGCTACTTTTTGTTCGTCATTCGCATGTAGCAACACCATGTCTTCCAGGGTGTAGCAAACATTTTCTACACCTGGTATTGTAGCTATCCTCTTTTTTTGAGCAGATTCTACCTGGAAGAACTTTCCCTGAACAGTAGTTACTTTTATATCAGGATAGAAAGCCGTATACATTCCTTTTACCGTATCTTCCAGGCCATTAAACACGGAAAATAATATGACCATTGCAGCAGAAGAAACAGCTATGGCCACCATGCTCACCCAGGAAATGATATTGATAGCCTGGGCAGACTTTTTACTGTAGAAATAACGCCAGGAAATGCTAACCGGCAGGTTCATATGCGTAAAACCTGTTTTCTTTTAATATTAAAATTATACGTCTCGATACAGGATATTGAGCCCATTCCATTGCAGAATAACCCGGCAGCTATTCTCCCCCTGATTCCTTTTTCACTTGTTGCAGCAAAGCCTCTATTTTAAAAGCATGATCTAAAGTATCGTCTGTAAAAAATTGAAGCTCAGGTATTCTGCGTAAATGATGTCGCAATTGATTTCCCAATGCCCTCCTTAATTCTCCTGTTTTTTCTTTTATAGCCTGAAGCAGGGCATTCGGGTCTTCTATTTTAAAGAAGCTAAGATGTATCCTGGCCTCCAGTAGATCGGGCGTAACCGATACTTTTGATATAGACACCATACCACCTTGTACAATATTAATTCCTTCACGCTGAAAAATCTGCGTCATCTCCTCCTGTATCAAGCGGGCTACTTGCTTCTGTCTTTTGCTTTCTTCCATAAAAATGCGAATTAAAGCCCTAAAATTAATTCATTATACGCTGATAGAAAAAGAAAGATATTCCGGCAACTGAATATTTCCTTAATTTTGACCAAAGTGTTTCAAATCAATTTTGATAGATGAAGAAGAAGTATTTTAGTTTTGTAGGCGGTATAATGCTAGGCAGCATCATTTTTGCTGCCAGTTCCTGTAAAGAGCAAGGGAAATTGCAGGTTTTCACCATAGGGGAAGAAGAAACTTACGTAAGTGATACTATTCCTCAACCACAAACCAAACGAATTCTTATTGACGAAATGAGCGGCGTGGATTGCGTGAACTGTCCTGCCGGCGCCGAGCTGTTAGAAGAGATGAGTGCCGCCAACCCGGGTATACTGGAAATTGTAACCGTACACGCAGGCGACTTAACGCAACCTTTCACCGAAAGCAGGCAAGATATGCGTATAGATGCGGCCAAGCGTAGAGCCTACCTGAATATTATGGGAAATCCGGGAAAACCGGCTTCAGGCTTTGATCGCCTGGTATTACATCCTGATAAAAAGAATAAATATATGACAGAGGGTTACAATGCATGGCCTGCTTCGCTGGCTACAGCAAAAGCAACCACGAAAACCCCGGTCAATATCGAACTGACAAGTGAATTTAACGACGAAAAAAAGCAATATGAAATTGTCATAGTAGTACGTTATACAGAAGTCTTTGAAGGTAAACAATCACTGCACATTTATTTGACAGAAAGCAAAATCATGGATATACAAAATACCCCTGAGAATAAGCGTGCTGAATATGAGTTCAACCATGTTTTGAGAGACGTCCTTACTCCGGTGGATGGCAAACCATTCCTGACCGATGTTCCGGCAAAGGAAAAAGGAAGGGTATATATATATAAGACCGGATTTAAGATTGACAGCGAAAACGAGCTCCAGAAAAATTGGAAACCGGAAAATATGACCGTAGTTGCTTTCGTTACGGCTAATGAACCTGACGATATACATGTCTACCATGTCCAATCCACAAAATTGGTCCCGTAAGATTGCACCACCAAACGATGTATAAGAAAGCGGCTGCCTCCAAAGGTCAGCCGCTTTCTTATACGGAGGATATCCTTATGTTAGTGAAAGATTTCGTTAGCCATCAGCAGGGCCTGGAATAAAGCCTCTCGATCCAAGGTCAGGGGCACATTGTACTGCCCGGCCCATTGAATCACATTTTCTGTAGCGATATTGCCCACTAACTCATCTTCGGCCATAGGACATCCTCCTATTCCTTTTAATGAACTATCGAACCGGGTACAACCGCTTTCGTAAGCCGCCTGAATCTTTTCCTCCCAAGCGTCGGGCGCCGAGTGGAAGTGAGCGCCGATTTGCACGTCTGGGAATTCCGGGATCAGCCGGCTATATACATACCGGATTGATTCGTTGTTAGCCACTCCCACTGTATCGGCCATGGCAATTGTTTTAACCCCCAGGCTACGCAGTTTTGAAAACCAGTTGATCGCGATCTCAGTTGAGTATTCATCTCCGTAAGGATTGCCGAAAGCCATGGAAATATAAATAACCAGTTCCTTATTTCGTGCAATACATAACCGTTGCATTTCCTCTACTTCCGCCAGCGACACAGCAATGCTCTTATTAGTATTGCGTAACTGGAATGTTTCGGATATAGAGAAGGGGAAGCCTAGATAACTGATCTCATCATATTGCAATGCGTCCGTCGCGCCCCTTACATTGGCGATAATGGCGAGGAGCTTTGTGGCCGATTCGGATAGGTCCAATCCGGCTAAAACTTCTTTCGTGTCTGCTAATTGGGGAATGGCCTTAGGAGAGACGAAAGATCCAAAATCCAGGACGTCAAATCCTACCTTTAACAAGCGGTTCAGATAAGCGATTTTCTTCTCTGTCGCTATAAATTGCGGCCAGCCTTGCATCGCATCTCTCGGGCACTCTACTAAGGTAATTCCAGACATATTGTCATTGTTTTTACGTGAAAGTATTGAATTCTATGTCAAAGTTAATTTTTAATTTTACCCTTCAAAAATTTACATCGCAAGATGATCATATCAACAACCGGGAGTATCGAGGGCAGACAGGTAAAGGAATATAAGGGTATCGTTTTTGGCGAAACAATTATTGGCGCCAATATATTTAAAGACATTTTAGCCGGCATCAGAGACATTATCGGTGGTCGTAGCGGAGCCTATGAACGGGTAATGATGGAAGCACGGGAAACCTCATTGAGAGAAATGAAGGAGCGTGCAGAACAAATGGGCGCTAACGCCATTATTGGTGTTAAAGTAGATTATGAAACCGTAGGTACCGGAAACGGTATGATGATGGTCGTTGCTTCCGGTACCGCCGTTATCCTATAATAACAGGCATTTGCCCGCTATTTATTTTCCATAAGCACATCGCGCATGGTAAAATTTCCTTTGCGATGCTGTATATATTCAGCGGCCAACACAGCGCCATAGGCAAACCCATCCCGGGAATGTGCTGTATGCATAATCTCTATCTCATCGATTGCTGAGGTGTATTTAACGTTGTGTGTCCCCGGCACATGCTCAACGCGGTGCGCCACCACTGCGACCTCGCTTCCCTGGCCTCCGGTTTCTAAGCTCCAGGTTTCCTTACGTTTCAGGTTATCCAGGATTTGCTCCAGAATTGTAATGGCCGTACCACTGGGCGCATCCTTCTTTTGTGTATGATGCGTTTCTTCTACCGATACATTATATTCCGGCCAATCATTCATCAATTGGGCTAATTTCTTATTCAGTTCAAAAAAAATATTTACGCCGATGCTGAAGTTCGAAGCCTGCAAAAATGCAGTGTCCCTTTCTATGCATTTTGCTCGAGCAGCGGGCAAATCTTCGTTCCATCCAGTACTGCCACATACTACGGGGATCCCGGCATCCAGAATACGCATTACATTGCCCGACGCAGATTCGGGAGCAGTAAATTCAATAGCCACGTCTGCTTTAAGAAGTTCTTCCGGTACAAAATCATGAAGATTACTTCTATTGATTTTAAGGACTACCTCGTGTCCCCTGTTTAAAGCTATTTGTTCAATAGCTTTACCCATTTTGCCGTATCCAATAAGTGCGATCTTCATTTATATGTAGTTATTTATCCTGATAAAATGTACCGGGCAGGCCGGCAAAGTTAAACTTCCTTCGGGAACTTAAAAAAAGTAAGGTCGAAGTTCATTTGAAAAATACGCCATCGCCGGATAAAATTGTGTTAGTTGTGCATTGATGATATTAGGTTCATCAAGAATTTTCTGTCTTTGCAAAAAAGTATACGATGTAGAATACTATAGCGTAGCCCAAAACAAAAAGAAGCTTCTAAAAATATTGTGTTGCAGTTTAGTTTCAGTATTCAATCCAAGGTATTTAGCCAGCATATATCAATAATTTTCTTTTTGTTTACCGCAGCACGTACGCTCAAACAAAACCATCTCCACATTTCCCCTTCTTTCTTTCTTAAGCACGTGATAATACTTAAAATAATAACCAATGGTCTTATTCATCGAATTTGATACATTGGCGTACCATACATACCGCGTGCTGTCCTGGCCAAAATTTTTATACGGAATAGTATCACCTTTCAGGTCTATTCTGCTATCAGACTGGCACAAAGTAAAGGCAGTGGCCACCTCCTGTTTCAATATGCCATTATCTTTCATATACTGCTGGAAATCTTTTCTCATTTCGAAAAAAGGCAAATGGGCCAACGTACTATCCCAGCCCTGGGAAACACTACGGGGATAATTCCAGAAATTACCGCTCAACTGTACTAATATCATAGCTGCCAGCAACCATTTTTTATAGCGGAACCTGCTATTGCACAAAAAATAAACGCCGGCCACCCCTATGCTTAAATATAACGGTATAAAATAACGGTGGGTTAAAAGCCCCTGGTAGGGAGTCAAGGGCAAGGCTGTCACTAAAAAAAGCACTAGAAC
This sequence comes from Taibaiella helva, assembly GCA_040392235.1. Classification (GTDB taxonomy): domain Bacteria; phylum Bacteroidota; class Bacteroidia; order Chitinophagales; family Chitinophagaceae; genus Taibaiella; species Taibaiella helvus_A. The sequence goes on from JBEBWN010000019.1 coordinate 14,722, forward strand.
CAGCAAGAATAAAGAGCGGGCCATCTGCCCGGACGCCCTATCATGTACAAGAACATTGTTTTTTTTTTCGTAACCAGGAAAACGCGCCTATTAAAAATACAACTACGGTAAGTATCTTGCCCAGGTCTATTATGCGCCAAAACAGCTTTCCAATATTTATCGCTATCTGCGGAAGCGGTACGATATCGAATCCGCCGCCCCAGGATGAAGAAGGAGGCGGGTGCCCGGTCCAACCTTTGTACATATAGTGTGCCAATAAAAATCCCCCTGACACCAAGCCGCCAGGGATAAAAGGTAAGGCTTTTTGCCATAACCAGATTATCAGGTTTTTTATGGCAATAGGTTTCATAAGCTCCCTGCTGTACAAGCATAGGGAAAAAAAATACAAACAGAAGGCGGCCATCATGCCTCGCATACTGCTGATTCCCAGCAAGAGTACGGCGAAGCCAAGCGACATACTTTTTCGATTAATAATAGCATTCCAGGCCCAAAGGAAAAAAGCGGCAACTGGAATATCGGGCGATATTAAACTACATTGGGACAATAATGCCGTTTCCGACAAAACTACAGCCGTACAAAAAAATGCATATGCTTGATTTGCCGGAAACAGGTTTTTCCCTAGCTGCACTGCCTGAGCCACCATTATAAAAATAAACGGCAACATCGCAGTATGGCTAACCAAAAGACTTTTTCCAAAAAGCTGCCAGGCAGCTGCCAGGTACATTCCAAAAATCGGCGGATGACCGCTATCTATCTCATCTGGGAGGAAAAAATACTTAAAATTATTATTGTAATACCAGGAAGGGTGGTCAGAACCAAATTGTATAGTATCCCAGAATAAACCATTCTGGGCTGTAACACAATACAACAATATATAAGGAACAAGAAAGAAAAGAAAACCCGATTTGATCCAGAACCGCATACTTTTTTTAAACAGTGGTTTGTGTTTTCTCCTCCTGCCATTTCGTGATCCCGTAACCCGGAATCACATGGCGTTCGCTATGATATGATGAACGCACCAAGGGACCACTTTCCACATAATCCAATCCCATTTTATAGCCTTCTTCCCGGTAAAAGGCAAATTCGTCAGGATGCACAAATCTTACTACCGGTAAATGTTTTGAGGTAGGCTGTAAGTATTGGCCCAAAGTAACCACATCACAGCCATTATCTGCAAGATCGCGAAGCGATTGTAATACTTCCCCTTTTTCTTCTCCTAGTCCCAGCATAATACCGCTTTTTGTACGTACTCCCCCTTCCTTCAATCTGCGAATGACCTCCAGGCTTCTATGGTATTTTGCTTGTATCCGTACTTTTCGGGTAAGTCGTTCTACCGTTTCCAGGTTATGTGAAACCACTTCAGGCGCTACTTCTATAATTCTTTCCAGGTTTTCCCATTGCCCCCTAAAGTCTGGTATAAGCGTTTCCAGGGTTGTGTCGGGATTGAGCGCTTTAACAGCTTTTATAGTATTAGCCCATATAATTGAGCCGCCATCTTTTAATTCATCCCGGTCTACCGATGTAATTACAGCATGCTTTACCTTCATGAGATAAATGGCTTCAGCCACACGTTGCGGTTCATCCCAATCCACGGGATCGGGCCTTCCCGTTGCCACAGCGCAAAAACCACAAGACCGGGTACAAATATTACCCAAAATCATAAAGGTCGCCGTCCCTGCCCCCCAACATTCCCCCATATTAGGGCAATTACCACTTTCACATATCGTATGTAATTTATGGGTGTCCACCAGTCCCCTAACATGCCGGTACCCTTCACCTGTAGGCAGTTTAACACGCAACCAGTTAGGTTTCTTAATTACTGGTTGTTCTGTTCTGTTTGCTTCTGCTGCGGATATGACAGGTAACTCGATCATATAAATACTCCTCAATTCTGCCTCGAGAAGGCATAATTTGTTTTAAAAAATGGACAATTGCGCAATATTACAACCAATTCTTTAAATTGACAGAGAAGCAGTTAATTTTCGTGACCAGGGTATAGCCATTTCTTATCGCAGATATGCAAACTGCTTGTCACCAACGTTTACCCAACTGAAAAGAAGCATAAAAATTAAAAAATACAGCCCTGGGATCCTGTTCGACCATTTGCTCTATTTTCTGCGTATAAATTTCGGCGCTGGCACCAACTTCCAAGGCACTCAATCCTTTTCTTTTATGAGCAAAATCAAAGTGCAGGCCCGTCTTAACATAGGCGCCGGGCACAAATTTAATTTCGCTTAGCCCTTTACTAAATCTCGCCTTGCCAATGATATTGCCAGGGGTAGTAAAGTCGTTCACGAGACTATCGGTGTACTTGGTTTCCCCCAGCGCCTTCAGTTCCAGGTAATACGGTTTCAGCAGTCCCAGTGATAAACCTCCTACATAAACCCAATGAATAGAAATGGTGCCCGGATCAGGCTTTCCGGCAATCATGCGACGCCTGCCATAACCCACTCGTAAAGTATAAAAATTATTGATCTTACCGAGGATATAGGAAGAGGGTTCTAAACCTAATCCGCCAAAAGCATTATTAGACTTTGCTTCTTTAGCATGTTTTCGTTCGTTTAATTCGACCTGTAGCAGCCTTGCATGATAAAAACGGCTCTCCTTATTATTCGGAAACTCATCTCCTTTAATCCAGCCTTTATCCACAAATATCCCGTAACCATCGGAATACAACCGGAGGCCGCCGCTCAACTCGCCGCGCAGCGGGGGCGGGCCCTTTACTTTAGGCGGCTTAACGGCAGTGTTCACCACTATTACAGAATCTCCCAAGCGATCGCGAAAGCGAATTTTGCTCTGCTGTCCATACAGACTTATGGGTATTACCCCAATCAGCAACAACAAAATTTTTTTGGAGCTTAACCGCATTAGTAAGATATTAGCTGTGGTAAATTTAAACAAAAAATCAGGAAATGACCTCAAAAATAATTTATAACGGCGACCTGCGCACTACGGCTACACACCTTCAATCAGGCTCTGTTATAGAAACTGATGCGCCTAAGGATAATCAAGGTAAAGGAGAGCGCTTTTCACCTACCGATCTCGTGGCCACAGCATTAGGCAGCTGTATGCTATCCATAATGGGCATTGCAGCAAGAACACATAATATAAACATAGATACAACAGAATGTAGCATTGAAAAGATTATGTCTGCTTCGCCCCGCAAAATAAGCGAAATAGTTGTTCATATATATATGCAGGGCCAAGCCGAATATTCGGAGAAACAGCGCTCTGTACTGGAACACGCAGCGCTAACCTGTCCTGTATATCTTAGTTTGCATGCCGAACTCCGGAAAACGGTTCATTTCCATTGGACAAAATAGCCGTCTTATTGCCTTGATCTGATCAGCCGGTTACCAACAGCGCATTCCAGGCACCTTTTTTTTTCGCAATATTGATTAAATAACTGCAGGAGGGCTTGTGATTGCGCCGCGTCGGTAACAACCATACCCTGGTTTTGCCATTCCCTGATTGTCTTATTGTTTTCCGGCTTCAGAGACTGCAAAAGAGAGAGACTATTTTCGTGCAATTGCTCTTTACCTTGTAAACGGGCATATAGATATTGCATGGGAGCAACAGTATTAATAATGATGTTATGCAATGCATCAGTCCCCAGATATTTTACCGACGTTTCCTTCGACACCTGGCCGGGCCTGTAATGATTATTCCAGTAATCGCTCGCAGCAATTTGTAGCAAAGGCGCTATTTCCTTTTGGCTTTTTACTTCCATTAAATGCGCAAATAATTCCAGGCTCTTATGAATCAACATAGCGAATTGCGCTATCCGGATTGTCGGGAAATTGGCAGGACGCAGGCGTAAGAACTTCCATTGTGCTAATTTCATCGGCACTAGGCTATACTTTCTCCGTAAAAACTGATACTCTTTTTCCAGTTCCTCTACATACGGATCCGCGTCGCCTGATGGTTCCAGAAATCCTGCCTGTCCCAGCAAAAGAGCTTCGACCTGCACTAACCTATTCCTGTGTTTTACCAGAATATCAAGCGGTAAAGACAAAGCCAGTTCCAGGAAGGCATCCCGGTTAACATAAAACCCAAAATTAGCAGCCAAACGATAATATAAAAGACTGCGCCAGTCTTTACCACTGCGCAACCAAAGTTCCTCCCACTCTACCAGCTTTTGTTCCCAGCGCTCAGCCACTAGTCGTTCCAGCCAGGCTATCCATACAATTTCCGGTACCTGCTGCATCTTACTCTTGCAGGGAATAGGTTGTGTTATCGTCATTAAATGCCGGTAGCGTTCTACAACTTCATCGTCAACATGGTTATCCAATACCAAAGTAGGAAAAGCAGCACCTTCCAACTCGGCGTCATGGCGGAAAACCACATGGAGAATGATATTCTGATACAAAGGATCCTGTTGATGTCCGTGCTTTTGCCAATCTGAGGAAAAGGTATGCAATTCTACATTACCGGCCCAAAGTGTAGAACCGATCTTAATTCTGGCTTCTAAAAAATCGGGGCCGGCGTTTGTATTGTGCAGTCCTGGATGAATAATTGTAACCGGGTCTCCCTCGGTAGTAAAAAGATTGCCCGGTTTAAATAATAGGTTTTTCCATAGATAATGGAGCAGGTTTTCATTCATAGTAGGTTATTTAGAGCACTATATTACATTTTTTTGGCTTAAATATGAAATAAAAAAAGTAATATTAAAAAATTTGACGAGCATACAGCTGCTAACGGCAAATAACAATCACAAGGAATGTTTTTTTCGCTTTTGCTCCCATAAAATTTACTTTTGCGACGTTAAATTATAGTTGTCATGAAATTGATATTTGGAGAGAGGAGATTCCGTACCAGTGATTGCCTGTTTCGATTTGATGAGGCCTGCTGGATAGTAGCCGATGAACACACTTTCAAAGATCTGATGTCAGCTTTAGATATCCTGGATGATGAAGTCGATTTTTCCAACAACTATTCGGAAGACGGTTTACCGGAAAGCAAAAGTGCATTGGTTAGCGGCTATCTTAATACATGGGTCCACCACTATAACCGGAAGCTGCTGGAGCCATACGATGATAAGGAAACCAATATTCTCCTGAACGATCTGGAAGAGGAAGGCATACAATTGCTATATCTCTACCAATACGATCCGGCTGCCAATGCCGAGGAGCAGGAAAAAGAATACTCCGTATTAGAACAATTATTTCACTATATGACCGCCGGCAGCCCGGCATATATAGCGTCGCAAAAAGCCTTGGACGCATATGAGAATAGCGCTCCCCAGCAAGGATATCTTTTACTCAAGATAACCATTACGGATTCGGCTGTTGAAGATCAGCAGGGCAATTTTTGGGAACAGTACTAATGTTACGGCAAAGGTGAAAAAGCAAAACCAAAAAGTACAACACATACATAATCAATAAACGCTGAGGCTATTAGTCGATGAAGTACGCTACCCCCAACACCAGGGGACTGGTCAAAATAGAAACACTAGATAAAAAATTGCAATGCAATGATAATTAGTTATTTTAGATACATTACCCATACCTATATACGAGCGTAGGAGTAAAGTCTGGAGAAAGAAGGTAAAACCAAATCGACCTCTTCTATTTATTTATACTATAAAACAGTTACCATCATTTGATAAACTCTCTAACTTATTTGTTGCAGACCTAATTGCGTTACAAACAAGGCTGTCAATGGTAATTTGCCATATGCCATAAAGTAAACTATTCTTATCCTAAATTTGCCTGTCCAAAATCATTATCATTTGTCCTTCAGACACATACTTTCCATTGGTCTATTTCTGTTCTTCGCAGCTGAAATGAACGGCCAGGTGATGAACAATAACCTGGATCCGGCGGCACAGCAATCTAACCTGTTCAAACAGGGACAAGATTCAACGATCATGAAATCGGAGGAAAACTGGAAAGATGAGCAGGCAAAAATATACTTTAATACCCTTAATTCGGCCGTAGCACGTTACCCCGATACTTCTATCGGTAAAATGCACCGTTTTCAACCCCGGCAGCCCTGGTGGGGACAAGATTTAGGTAATTACGGTACTGCAGTACGCGATCTTTTCTTCAACCCCGTTATGCAGCCCGGGCTTAGCCTCGGATATCACATATACGATCTTTATCAGTTAACACTAGATAGCCTAGCCTTCTATAATACAACAAGACCCTACTCGGCTTTTTCGTTCCTGTTAGGTAGCAAAAATGAACAACACGTTTCACTTCTGCATACACAAAATATATCTCCACGTTGGAATTTTGCGGCAGCCATACGTTATGTAACTTCCGAAGGCTTTTACAAACAACAAAAGGCCAATAATCTTTCCGGCAGTTTCAGTACCAACTACCAAAGCGAAAACCAACGATACTATCTGGCAGCAGGTTTTGTATACAATCGTTTCAAACAGGACGAAAACGGTGGTATTATTTCAGAAGAACAGCTTGATAACCCTTATTATAGCGACCGCCAACTTTTGGATGTCCGCTTGCCCCCCAATAACGGCTCCGTGAATTCAGCCGTAAACAACATTTTTCGCAATTACGATTTCTATATACAGAACAATTATTCATTAGGACGGACAGACACGCTCTATAACACAGACTCGACCAGTGCCCAACTACAATTTACACCGCGCTTCCGTTTAAAACATCAATTGCGCCTCCATTCTGAAAAGCACTATTATAAAGACCGGTCCCCTGAGACGGAAAGGTATGCCTTTATAGGTAACTTCGAATTTGCAGATTTGGATTCTGTTTTCAGTATACAAAACTGGTTATATGTCGATAATAAGTTTAGCCTTAATGGTTTTCTGGGTAAAAGAAGTGAATTGGTTCAAATTGAAGCTGGGATTGGCAACAGGATAGACCGCTTTTCTACCGACTACCGGTCGCCCGATGCGACGGCTCAATCCAGCTTCGGCAATTATCTTTTTGGAGAACTAAAAAAGGAAGCTTTTAGAGACGGACAATGGAACTATATGGCTGCAGCACAGTTTTATTTTACAGGCCCCGCCGCAGGAAACTTCAGTTTAACAGCTAATGCGGGCAAAGAACTGGGCCAATGGGCTCAGTTATCTGCCGGTTTAGACCAGACACTAAGCAATGCTCCTTATGCCTCGATCAGTTTTCGAACCAACTATTATACGCGAGAATTTGCGCTGGACAAAACAAGTATTACTCGTATTTGGGGGAACATACATTTTGACAATGCAAAAGTTAAAATAGGTGCAAGAAACTATTTAATTGCCAATTATTTATATTATAATGAGTCGATAACACCACAGCAATTTAAAGACCCTTTCTCCGTATTACAAATATATGGCTCAAAAGAATTTCGCTTTGGCATCTTCTCATTGGATAACGAGGTTGTTTGGCAGCAGGCAACCAGCGGAGCCCCTGTTAATTTACCCAGCTTTCTACTGAGACACAAACTAGCTATAGAAACCTGGATGTTCGATAAAGCGCTTTTAATAGCTCTCGGCATAGAAGTAAGATATCATACACCATATTATTCAGATAGTTATACACCTTATTTCAACCAATTTTATTTACAGAACTCCTATAAATTGAACAATATGCCAGAGTGTAGGGCATTCTTTAACTTTAAGGTCAGAAATTTCAGGGCTTTTGTGATAGCTGATCAGGTTCAGCAACTGGTTACAACAAATTTTAATGCGCCTGCTTACCCGGGAGGCAATTGGATGTTTAGATTTGGATTTAATTGGATCTTAATAAATTAAGACCGAATATAGGATAGGCACAGATGCCTAACACTCATAATAGTGCTGCAATTACAGGAATGTCTGATCGGTAGTCATTATTGTTCAGACTTTTCACCCGGCATTTTTTTAACGAACTCAAGGATATCAAAATGATGGAACATACAGTTTCAGAGGAGGAATGGCAAGAACAGGAAGGAGACTGGGAAGAACAGGATACAGAAGAAGAAAAGAAACCTGTAGAAAAACTGCGCATACAATTATCAGCCAAACAGGAACCTATCCGGATCGACAAATACCTGATGAACCGGATCGAAGGTGCAACGCGTAACAAAATTCAACAGGCAATAGATGATGGCCTGATACTGGTCAATGGCAAGCCTGTAAAAGCAAATCATAAAATCAGGCCCCATGAGGAGATTATTGTGTATGATAACCGACAAATCATTCCTACTGAGATTATACCGGAAGAAATGCCATTGCGTATTGTTTATGAAGATGATAGTCTCCTGGTTGTAGACAAACCTGCCGGATTGGTAGTGCACCCCGGTAGCGGTAATTATCGGGGTACCCTGGTAAATGGAATCGCCTGGTACCTTAATCCCGCGGAAGACAAATCAAGAATAATTGATTTACCCCGGGTTGGATTGGTACACCGTATTGATAAGGATACCAGTGGATTATTACTTATTGCTAAAAGTGAATTAGCGATGAGCGAGCTTGCGGCACAATTTAAAAAACACACTGTTCATCGCCGCTACATAGCCCTGGCATGGGGCAATATGGAAGCCGACAAAGGCACCATAGAGGCCCATATAGGTCGCAATCTTCGCTTCAGGAAGAAAATGGATGCCTTTCCGGACGGCGATTACGGCAAGCATGCTATCACGCATTATAAAGTACTGGAGCGTTTTCATTATGTAACACTACTACAATTCCGCCTGGAAACGGGTCGCACCCACCAGATCCGCGTACACACCCGCCTTATAGGGCATCCACTTTTTAATGATGCCACATATGGTGGTGAC
>JBEBWN010000020.1:0-22904 GCA_040392235.1 Taibaiella helva
TGCGCTCCTTCAATATATGCTGAAGGTAAATCCAAGAGACCGGAATGTAATTATGGCCTATAACAATATTGCCGATGCCTTGCTACGCATGGAACAATATGATAAAGCCAGTTATTACCTGGACAAGGGCGAAGAACTGGCCCGCGAATCGGGTGTGGAAAGTCTGTATTGTTACTTATGGATCAACCGTTCGGACATATTTATTATAAAAGGGGACCTGGATACGGCAGAGGTATTGAGTGATAAAGCCCTCGTCGCTGCTATGGCTTACAATAACCAGGAAGCCGAGCAGGCCATTTATATTGCCAAGGGTAAGTTGTCGCTGAAAAAGAACGCCCCTCAGCAAGCTATCATTTTTTTCACCAAAGCCTTAAGCATTAATACACGTACTTATCCCTATTATTCTATAATAGGCCCCCTTTACTACCTGGGTTTTGCCTATTATCAAACCGGAGAATATAAGAAAGCGGAATCTGCCCTGACGCTTGCCCTGAATAAAGCAACAAACACCGGAATTTTATCGGAAAAATTGAAGGCACTGTCTACCCTATCCAACATTTATGAAAAAGAAGGACGGTTAAAGGATGCCTTACTGGTGCAGCATAATTACAATACCCTGAAAGATAGCATCCTTGATAAGGAAAAGATGGAGGCTACCAATCAAATGGAAATAAAATACAGAACCGCCCAAAAGGACAAGGAGCTTATTAAAAAGGAACTACTCATTGAAAAGAAGGACAGAGACCTGGAACATAAGAACAATTTAATTACAGCCGTAATACTGGTTAGCGGTATCCTGGGCATATCGGCCGTAGCTTTATACCGCAACTTCAAGCATAAAAGCAAAATAAGCACTTTAAAAGCGCGGATAGAAGGGGAAGAATTAGAAAGAAGTCGCATTGCCATGGAGCTCCATGATGGCGTAGGCGGCATGCTGGCGGCAATTAAAATGCGCGTATCGGCAAACGAAGAGCTGAGAGGGGGCGAAGGCGAGGTTTTAAAATTATTGAATGCCACTTCTGAAGAAGTACGCAAAACCGCTCATAACCTGATGCCTATTGCCGTACAAAATTTCGGGTTGAAAGAGGCTTTAACGCAATTCTGCCAGTCTATACGGGAGTCCAATCAACTGGAAATAAATCTTCAATGCAATTCAGAGCTGGACATAAAGGATGCCTCGGTAAAACTGTCTATCTACCGCATTGTACAGGAATGCATTCATAATATTATAAAGCATGCCCATGCCACCACGGTTAACATTCAGATTTTTGAACAAAAAGGCATACTGCACTTGCTGATCGAAGACAATGGTATTGGCTTCGATTCGACCAGGAGCTTCCAGGGGCAAGGCTTTATCAACCTGGAAGCCCGGGTAAAATCGCTACAGGGTATCATTTCCATCGAATCGGCGCGTGGTGCGGGCACTACGATCAATATAGAACTCAACCTGGCCTTTTTACGCTAAGAGGCGGGTAGTTTAATTTTAATGGGTACAGCAATAAACGGGGCTTTTATTCGCTGATAATTTCGCGGAATTTACTCTTCAGAAAGTTGGTTTTAAATAAACTCTCCAGTCGCTGGTAGTTTTCCTTGTCGCTGGTTTGTGCATACAGCAGTTTCACAACGTCATATCTTCCAGATTGGGTCACCAGGTTGTTGGCTATAATCCGCACCTGCTCTGTGGTAAAGCATTTCCTGCCTTTACTCTTTGCCAATATCTTTATACGCGCATCATCATCCGTTTTGTCCAATATTTTCAGCGCAAAGTCCTCGAATTCATCACTGCTCAGGGCTTGTATGCAGTCTGCTTTAAGGGCAGCCTCTTCGCGTTTCCCCGCATTGTCTGCGGTTGTTCCCAACTGCTCTGCCGCGGCGCTGCTACCCCGGTTCAGTTCAATATCGTCCAGGAAGCGGTCTTTCTGCTGCCGCCCGACGGTACTTTCCGGTTCCGGTTCAGCCTGTTTTTTTTCAGTACGTACCTTCTTTTTCTTTTCGGGAATAAATGCCGGGATAGCTGCCCCATCAACAGAATGCCCCATTGTCTCTTTCGCTACCGCGGGCTCTTCCGCAGGTCTGGTTTCTGTTGCACGTACCGGAATAGAATTGTTCTCCTCCGGCAAACGATCATCTTCTGCCTTATTTCCAGAAACCACGTAAAAGCCCTGTTGCAAATCATACAATGCAAATTGCCGGTCATTCACCTTCTGCAACAGGAATCCCCTGTTGCCCCCTTCCGGTACCTGTATCGCAAATTTTTGGCTGGGATATTTACTCTGCTGGAACAGAATCTCCATATTCATGACACCTGCATCCAGGTTGGGCAGAATAGCATAATTCTTGCCCAGGCGCGGCATCATTTGTCCTTCTATCTTGACATAAAAAGGTGTTTGCTTATCTCCCTCAATATATACATAAGCATAATTGCGCGCCTGCAAGGCCTGCCAGGGTAATATAGCCAGTATCAGGGAATATATCAGGTGTTTCATCGGATCAAAAAATAAACTGCTTAAATCTAATTATCCGGATGGCTAAGCCAGTTCAATCAGTACCTCGCCCTTTTCTACCGCAGTACGTTCGGTTACCTTAATGGCTTTAACGGTTGCATCTCCGGTTGCTTTAAATACGTTCTCCATTTTCATAGCTTCCAGTATCAGTACCGGATCTCCTTTTTTAATTTCCTGCCCTTCCGTAACCAGGATTTTCAATACCAGGCCAGGCATAGGCGCTTTAATAGATTCCGCCTTTTTAGTCTGCCCCATATTCAGCCCCATTTTCTGGAGCAGCTGATCTATAGGTTCCTTAATCGCCACTTTGTATACCTGGTAATTCACCCGTAAGGCCATTTGCTTGGCAGCACGGTCTACCGATTCAACCACAGCCGTATAGCTTTTGCCATTGGCTAAAATGGTATAGGTGCCATTGGGTAATTGCTGCATATCCCAGGACAATACATTGTCATTCAGCTGCACTTCGTTGCCTGTAGTGCCTACCTGGAACTCTGCAATATCATTAACTTTTATTCTGTTCATGAAAATCAAAAAAATACAGACAAAGGTAAGGCTTTCGTACGGACTATACGGATACGCTCCTGTAATAACATTAAACTAGATAATCACAATAATTTTTGAGTAATTTCGCAGCTGTTTAAACAAAAAACTTCGTCCGTCACATGGGTCGTATATTTGAAGTCCGTAAATCCAAAATGTTTGCCCGCTACGATAAAATGGCAAAAGGATTTACCCGAATTGGTAAAGAAATTGCCATTGCCGTAAAAAAAGGCGGGCCGGACCCCGAGAATAATCCGGCACTACGCAGGTGCATGCAGAATGCCAAAAGCATTAATATGCCCAAAGACCGGGTAGAAGCTGCTATAAAAAATGCCCTGGGAAAAGATACCAGCAATTATGATGAGGTATTATACGAAGGTTATGCTCCTCATGGTGTTGCCATTCTGGTTGAAACAGCGACAGACAATACCACGCGCACAGTTGCCAATGTTCGTTCGCACTTCAATAAAGGAGGAGGCACATTGGGCAACAGTGGTTCGGTTGCCTTTACCTTTAAGCATATCGGCGTTTTCAAACTAAACCCCGAAGGTTTAAATAGCGAAGAGCTGGAATTGGAACTGATCGACGCCGGCCTTGATGAACTGGGTGAAGACAGTGAGGGTAACCTTATTGTGCGATGCGGCTTTGCCGACTTTGGCAGTATGCAAAAAGCCCTGGAAGAAAAAGGCATTACGCCCATATCGTCAGAGTTAGAGTGGTTGCCCTTGAATACGGTTGAAGTAACGGAAGAACAAGCAGAAGACGTATTTAAAATGATCGAACGTGTTGAGCAGGACGATGATGTGCAACGGGTGTTCCACAATATGGCCTAAATATAGGCTATGGGCATCCAGTCCCGGTGAACATAAGTAATACGCTGCCTTTTAGGTGGCCATAAATTAACCAGCTGCTTTTCAATTATTCCGATGTACGAATCCACAACGCAGATCAGGGTACGCTACGGCGAAACAGACCAAATGGGTTATCTGTATTATGGTTTTTACTCCCTTTATTATGAACAGGGAAGGGCCGAAGCCATAAGGCAACTGGGCTTTACCTATAAGCAACTTGAAGCGGAAGGCGTGCTGATGCCTGTAGTGGAAATGAACGCTCAATACCACAGGCCGGCACTGTATGACGACCTGGTTACGGTTAAAACCAGCCTCAGAACCCTGGATAAAAATAGCCCTTATGTTTGTTTTTATTCGAATCTGTACAATGAGGCCGGGAAGCTTTTGAATGAGGGTAAGGTAACCCTGGTGTTTTTTGACCCGGCAACACGCAAAAAGATACCCATGCCGGACGTATTATACCATAAACTGGCTCCATTTTTCAATTCCTGATTTTCTTTTTTCTATTAAATTTTAAAACACTAATGCAAAAAGATACCGAAATTTTTGGCCTGATAAAGGAAGAACTCGAGCGCCAGCGTCGCGGCCTCGAACTAATTGCCTCTGAAAACCTGACCAGCCTGCAGGTAATGCTGGCTATGGGCAATGTAATGACCAATAAATATGCCGAAGGATATCCTGGCAAACGATATTACGGTGGTTGTGAAGTAGTGGATAAAAGTGAGCAATTAGCTATTGACCGCGCTAAAAAGATATTTAATGTTGAATATGTTAACGTACAACCGCATAGTGGCGCACAGGCCAATACCGCCGTGCAATTTGCCGTACTGCAACATGGCGATGTTATATTAGGACTGGATTTAAGTATGGGCGGCCATTTAACCCATGGATCGCCGGTTACCTATTCCGGTAAGATGTACCAGGCACACCACTATGGCGTACGTAAAGAAGATGGCATTGTAGACTATGACGCTTTGGAGAAAAAGGCCCTGGAAGTGAAACCTAAATTGATCATATGCGGCGCCTCTGCCTATAGCCGCGATTGGGATTATGCCCGTATACGTGCCGTAGCAGACAAGATTAATGCATTGGTTTTGGCCGATATAGCCCACCCGGCAGGATTAATTGCCGCCGGCTTATTGAACGATCCGTTTGACCACTGCCATTTTGTAACCTCCACAACGCATAAAACACTACGTGGACCACGCGGAGGCATTATAATGATGCGCAAAGATTTTGAAAACCCATGGGATATCAAAGGTCCAAAGGGTGAAACCCGGATGATGAGCCAGCTTCTGGACCTGTCCGTTTTCCCCGGATTACAGGGTGGTCCGCTGGAGCATGTTATAGCAGCTAAAGCGGTGTCTTTCTTTGAAATATTACAAGACGAGTATAAGCAATATGCCCGCCAGATGCAAAGCAACGCGCAGGCTATGGCCGGGGCTTTACAGGAGAAAGGTTATGACATCATTTCGGGTGGAACAGATAATCACCTGCTTCTTATTGACCTCAGAAACAAAAACATTACAGGTAAAAAAGCCGAAAATATATTGGTAAAGGCCGATATTACACTCAATAAGAACATGGTGCCTTTTGATGACAAATCGCCCTTCATCACTTCTGGCATACGTATCGGGGTACCTGCCATTACCACCAGGGGGCTTAAAGAAGATGACATGAAACAGGTGGTTGGCTGGTTAGACAGGGTTATTGCCGCACCGGATGACGAGCAGGTAATTGCTGCAGTGAAAGGAGAAGTGAACGAGTATATGAGCGGCTTTGCACTTTATCCGGAAATGGGGTAAGGATTTAAAGATTATTAAAAAAGGAAAAGGGTAGAGCAATTGAGACTGTTCTACCCTTCTTTTTTTGCTGTCTCCAAACGGGATTAATTAATAAGTCTTATTCCATCCCCAGGGTTCCGTTTTATTGCCTATACCAAAAAATTTATTCAACTGGAAACTGAGTCCGAATTCATTATAGGCGCCGGCCGAGCCATAGTAAGAGCGGGCATAGCGCACCTGAAGTTTATTCAGGTTAACTCCCGCGCCAAATGAAAATCCTGCCATACCTTTTGCCTCGTTCACGCCCAGCTCGCTTCTTCTGATATGATTATAAGCGCCCGAAATGGTTATGCGCTTACCTATTATGATCTCTGCACCAAAATTAAGGTGGCGAAACAATTTATCGATAAAGTACTTTTTGTCGGTATCATTGTCCTCCTCTTGTATCAGGCTATTGTTGACTTTATCCGCCGGGTTATTGTATCGTACATCCCACTCATACAAATGATGGGCTACCATAAAAAGCCTTAATGGCACATTTTGCAATTGTTTGCTGATACCGATCTGCAGGTCGAAAGGCAAAGGTTCCGCGCTGTTCGCAGGATTATATTTCTTAAGAGTTAACCCCACATTTTTGGCTACTACCCCGATACTCCAGAGATTGACCGTATCCAGGTAGGATATACCGATATCGGCCAGGACAGCCATTGCCGAACGGTCGCCCAGCATCGAATGCGCCCACTTTACCGTTGCCCCGTAACGCCAATTTTCTTTATACTGCCGGGAAGCCGAAAACTGGATGGCGTAGTCGGCAGCCCTTACCTCGCCCAGCACATTACCAAACATATCTGTATGCGACATGCCGCCATAATTCAGATATTGAACGCCAAAACCAAAGTCGGTATTCAGGGGAGCTACATGGTAAGCATATTGCAGGTTGGCAATGCTTATACCGGCATAATACATATTATATCCTACTGCCAGTTGGTTGTGGTAACGGGGACTGAGCAGTGATGGATTCTGCAAGGTAAATGAAACATCATTATCCAGGCTGGCCGGCACATAACCTCCCAATGCTGAGACATGGGCGCTATTGCTCATGCGCAAATACTCGAATGCTCTTTGCCCGCCAACCACCTGCGCCTGCAGTTGCGGCGCAGAAAGTATTAAAAAAAAGCCCGCCGCTATTCTGGTAATTATTTTCATAGGCTTAAAACGAAAAATACTATTTCTGTATTGTACAAAAGGGATTGATCTTCTGAAATTTGGCTGTTATTTCCCTGAGACGCCGATAAAGGACAAAGTTTAAGCCTTATCTGCCATCATTTCGATCACTCCCTGACTGACGCCGGTATAGGAAAAGCCGCCGTCATGGAACAAATTCTGCATGGTTACCATACGGGTAAGATCGCTGAATAAAGTGATACAGTAATTGGCACAGTCCTCAGCACTGGCATTACCCAGGGGCGACATTTTATCAGCGTAGGTATAAAAGCTGTCAAAGCCTGCTACCCCCGAACCCGCTGTGGTGGGCACCGGCGATTGAGAAATGGTATTTACCCTTACTTTCCTGGCCATGCCATAATGGTAGCCGAAACTACGCGCAATACTTTCGAGCAGGGCTTTGGCATCGGCCATATCGTTGTACCCCGGAAAAGTGCGTTGGGCAGCAATATAGCTCAATGCCAGAACCGAGGCCCAATCATTTAATGCGTCGCGTTTTTTAGCGGTCTGCAGAACCTTATGGAAGGATAAAGCAGAAATATCTAAAGTTTTTTGGAAATTGTCGTAATGGGTAGCATCATAAGGAAAGCCTTTACGCACATTAGGCGACATGCCAATGGAGTGAAGCACAAAATCTACTTTACCACCAAAATGCTCTAGCGTCTGATCGAATAAATGTTCCAGGTCTTCCAAAGAGGTGGCATCTGCCCCAATAACGGGTGCATTGTTACAGGCAATTGCCAGTTCTTTTATCGTCCCCATCCGTAATGCCACAGGCGCGTTAGACAATACAATTTGGGCGCCCTCCTCCACAGCCCGCAAAGCTACTTTCCAGGCTATCGAGCGCTCGTCCAATGCGCCAAAAATAATACCTTTTTTCCCTGACAATAATTGATAAGCCATAGTGCGTCTAAAATGATATGAGCCCGTAAAGGTAATGAAAATGAAAGCACTTTATTACAGGCGCAGCCCGGTAACAAAACACAGTTTCATCTCTCGCTCAAAAAAAATTTGGTGGAATGAGGAATTTACCTAGATTTGCAATACATAGAAACAAAATGCATCAAGAATCAACTAATTATCGGGAATTACTGAAGGGCACCCTGGGTACTATTATTCTCCAGCTTTTGGAAGAGCACCCCAAACTGTACGGTTATGAGATAACTCAATTGGTTAAAACACGGACAGACGGAAAAGTGCTTATTAAGGAAGGCTCTCTTTATCCAGCCCTGCACAAACTGCAGGCCGAAGGGATGGTTACCTCTGAGGAGGTGTATGTCGGTAAAAGGATTCGTAAGTACTACAGCCTGACCGCGCCGGGCAAAAGTATGGCCAGGGCGTCGGTGAATGAACTGCTGGACTTTATGAAAACAATTCAGGAACTGATTATCCCCCTCCCCCAAACGCATGTACCAGCTTAGCGAAGAAGAAACAGATATAGTGCTGGGGCGTATCGATCAGTATACCCGGCCTTGCCTCAGAATTGCTCGACCATGTGTGTTGCATCATGGAAGCAGCTATAACCGAGGGGGCAGACTTTGAGGAAGCTTATAACCAGGCATACCGGACGGTAAGTCCTAATGGCTTCAGCGAGATCGAAGAAGAAGTATTTTTTTTTCTCACATTTCATAAACAATTAAATATGAAACGGATCCTTTTTTTCTGTGGCTTCGCCACCACATTCCTGTTATCTTTTGGCTTCCTGTTCAAACTGATGCACTGGCCTATGGCTCAGAACATACTGTTGACCGGACTTTGTGCCCTGCTGTTCACACTTCTTTATCTTGCTTTTTATTCCGTTAAAACGGTCCATCCCCTATCCCTGCCCCACCGTTTACGTATATTTACAGGTCTGCTCTGCGGTTTAATGATGGCAACCGGCAGCATCCTGAAAATATTGCATTATCCCGGCGCCTCTTTATTAATTGTGTTGAGCGTGGCGCTGCTCAATCTGGTATTCCTGCCACTCTTCTTTTACCAACTGTACCGGAAATCTATTGCCTGAAAACCAGGTGTCGTTTTTTCGCTGTAGCAGCCAAGGGACGCTTGCAACTCTCGCGTTCAGCTTATTGCAAACAATCGGCAGCCTTTAGAACAAAGAGGGATCTTCCAAGGGAAATTGATCCCCTTTTTGTTATGACAAAAGTTTCAGGATACCATATTATCTTTCAAATTCATTTTTCAATTATAGTATAAATTATATTACCTTTGCACCTCCAAAAAAATAAATTCAAGTTTTAATTTAAACTGTCATGGCAGATTTACGCTTACAGCGCAACTTCGGTATCGCCGCACATATTGATGCGGGTAAGACCACTACCACAGAACGTATTCTATACTATACTGGTGTGAACCATAAAATTGGTGAAGTGCACGAAGGTGCAGCCACAATGGACTGGATGGCCCAAGAACAGGAGCGTGGTATCACTATTACCTCGGCAGCAACTACCTGCTTTTGGAACTTCCCTACTGTACAGGGACAACCAACCGCAGATGCCAAAAAGTATAAATTCAACATTATTGACACTCCGGGCCACGTTGACTTTACCGTTGAGGTAGAACGTTCTATGCGTGTATTAGATGGCCTTGTAGCGTTATTTTCTGCAGTAGACGGTGTTGAGCCTCAATCTGAAACAGTTTGGCGCCAGGCTAACCGCTATCGTGTGCCCCGTATTGGTTTCGTTAACAAAATGGACCGTATCGGATCTGACTTCCTGATGGTGGTGCAACAGGTGCGCGACATGTTGGGTGCTAAAGCAGTTCCATTGCAATTACCTATCGGATCTGAAGATAATTTTAAAGGTGTGGTTGATCTGATCACAATGAAATCTATCATTTGGGAAGATTCAACACAAGGTATGACTTATACCGAAGGTGAGGTTCCTGCCGATATGCTGGATGAAGCCAACCAATACCGTGCTGAACTGGTAGAAGCCGTTGCCGAATATGACGACCAGTTAATGGAAAAATTCTTTGAGGATCCCAACTCTATTTCTGAGGCGGAAATCCACGAAGCTATCCGCAAAGCAACAATCGATCTGAGCATTATACCTATGCTGTGCGGTTCTTCTTACAAGAACAAAGGCGTACAAAAAATGCTGGATTGCGTTATCCGTTACCTGCCTTCTCCTGTCGATGTAGAAGCTATTAAAGGTACTGATCCGGATAACATCGAAAAAGAACTGATACGTAAACCAGATGCAAAAGAACCTTTTTCTGCATTGGCGTTCAAGATCATGACCGATCCGTTTGTAGGCCGCCTGGCGTTCTTCCGCGTGTATTCCGGTCATTTGGATGCTGGTTCTTATGTACTAAACGTACGTTCCGGAAAGAACGAGCGTATCAGCCGTATCATGCAAATGCATGCTAACAAGCAAAATCCAATCGATTTTATCGAAGCAGGTGATATTGGTGCTGCTGTTGGTTTTAAAGACATCAAAACAGGAGATACCCTTTGTGACGAGAAACACCCGATTGTTTTGGAAAACATGTTTATTCCGGAACCGGTTATCTCTATCGCGATAGAGCCTAAAACTCAGGCTGACGTAGACAAAATGGGTATGGCTATTGCTAAACTGATCGAAGAGGATCCTACATTGCGCGTTAAATCAGACGAAGAAACCGGCCAGACCGTATTGAGCGGAATGGGTGAGCTACATCTGGAGATCATTGTTGACCGTATGAAACGCGAATTTAAAGTTGAGGTAAATCAAGGTGCACCGCAGGTAGCTTATAAAGAGGCATTTACAATGCAGATCTCTCACCGCGAAGTGTTCAAGAAACAGTCAGGTGGTCGCGGTAAATTTGCCGATATTCAATTTGAAATAGGACCAGCTGATGAAGAATTCCTGAAAGAAGGTAAAGGTACATTCCAGTTTGTCAACGATATCTTCGGAGGTTCTATTCCTAAGGAGTTCGTTCCAGCCATCCAAAAAGGTTTTGAAACGTCAATGACAGCTGGCGTGTTGGCAGGTTTCCCTGTTGAAAATATGCGTATCCGTATTTTCGACGGTTCTTTCCACCAGGTGGATTCTGACTCTATGTCTTTCGAGCTTTGTGCTAAATCCGGTTTCCGTGAGGCTGGACGCATGGCCAAACCCATTATCCTGGAGCCTATTATGAAAGTAGAAGTATTGACACCTGATCAGTACATGGGTGACGTTACCGGTGATCTTAACCGCCGTCGCGCTATGCTGGAAGGTATGGATAGCCGTAATAACCTGCAGGTAATCAAAGCCAAAGTACCATTGAGTGAAATGTTTGGTTATGTTACGCAGTTACGTTCTCTTTCTTCCGGTCGCGCCTCTTCCACTATGGAGTTCAGCCACTACGCACAGGCTCCTAAAAACGTCGAAGAAGAAGTAGTAACCAAAGCAAAAGGAAAGAAAACAGCTTCGGCCTAATATCTTAATATTTTTAAAAACCGCTTCTTGAAATACTTCAGAGGCGGTTTTTTTATAGGCTACCCTTAACATAACTTCCTAATTTATCGTTATTTACCCCTACCGGTTTAAACCCATGCTCTCTTTCACTATCTACTGAAGCAACTATTAGTCAAGCTATCTGTTGTAATACCAGGTAAAACATAAACCCTTTTTCCTACAAACGAAATCTAAACAAATGAAAAATCAAATGAAAAAAATTGCATTGCCATTATTGATGATAACAGCGCTATTCCTAAGTGTAAGCGGTCATGCGCAGGATACCAAGGCCAAGGCCATTTTAGATAAAGTAAGTGCGAAAATCAAAAGTATGAGCAGCATCAAAGCTAATTTTGCACTGACCATGAGTAACGCTGCAGGAAAGTCTACAGGCAGCAAAAAAGGTTCCTTTTTGATGAAAGGCAACAAATACAAGGTCGATCTGGGCGAACAGAAGATTATCTGCGATGGCAAATCGGTTTGGACTTATTTGCCGGCCAATAAAGAAGTACAAATTACGGCATACAATCCCGCTGAACAAAGCATCTCTCCCGCCAAGCTTTTTTCCGGCGCTTACAACAGCGAATATAAAAGTACCTATGTAGGAGAAAAAACGGCTGCAGGCAAAAAAGTAGATGTGGTGGAAATGGTTCCTGTCAACGCTAAGTCTTTCAAAAAAGTACAATTGTATATCGACAAGACCTCCAGTATGATTTCCGGCGGCAATATGATCGATAAAAACGGCGGCACCTATGGTTATTCCATTTCCGGCGTCAGCAGCTCCAATATTTCAGATGCTGAATTTGTATTTGATGCAAAAAAGCACCCGGGTATTGAAGTGATCGACCTCCGCTAATACCACAATAGTAGCGATACTACACTATAATTTATAAGAATGAGTAATAAAAGAGGCCTGGCTGTATAAAAAGCCAGGCCTCTTTCTTTTGTATTTACTAGTGTTGTTACCAACGCTTTACATACGGTTAGGTTAAGCATAAATTGTCATCCCGCAAATTCTTACTTAGTTAATGGACAACCGATTGAAGCTTTGGGTTTTGCCTTTCCATTTTTAACCTAGCATTACTTGCTGCGTTCTATCTTTCGTATTTTGTTTTCTGCCAGTAATTCCTTGAGCAGATTATCCAGTACTCCGTTTACAAATTGTCCGCTCTGCAAAGTGCTATAATTCTTTGCAATTTCGATATACTCATTTATGGTTACCTTGGTTGGTATTGTAGGAAAATAAAGCAGTTCGGCCACTCCCATCTTCAACAAAGTAAGATCTATTTGGGCTACACGCTCCAAATCCCAGTTCTTCAATTTCGGCCGGATCAGCTCCATCAGCTGCGTACCCTTGCTTATTGTCGTTTTCAATAAACTATAGGCATATTCTCTCTTTTCAGCAGAGATAAACTGCAGGAAGTTAACGTTGCCGACAGATTTAAAGCACTTATCCACCAGGATCTCTATCATTTCCCGGTCATCCTCCCAGTCGCTCCACTCATCGTTCAGGTACTCTAAGAAATCATCATTGCCGATCATTTCATTCTTCCAGATGTAATACAGGATCTGCTTCTCTGTTGCATCGTTACGCCCCTCTTTGGCAATATAGTCCTGGTAAGCATCCGATTTGGTCAGATTCTGGTAAATTTTCTTTACCCATTCTTCGTCAACATGGTGCGCCAGTTTATCTTCCTTTACTTTTTCCTGGAAAGTGGTATTTTCCAGCAATTCCCACAAAAAAGTATTGCCGGCAATTTTCGTATTTACCTGTTTATCTTCTTCCGTTGGCAAATATTTAGAGGCGCGCTGGCGCGCGTTGGTCTCAGCAAATTGTGCTACTTTACTCACATACAGTAACATCAGGGCAAAAAGATCAGATGAACGCCGGAATTTATCCACCAAAATTTTTATCCCGTTCTTTTCCAGCTCATCGGGCTTAACTTGTCCCACCGGGGTAAGGGATTCTTTTTTTTCGGTCGGCGACATAGTGTAGGCATCCAATGCATACACAGCCTGCATCACTTTTATCCTTATATTTCTTCTGCTGATCATAAATATTAAAAAAGAAGCGCAAAGGTAAGTCTTATCAGGCCCAATTTCAAAAATCGGGTATTAATCTTGCCAAGAAACATTTTCCGCCACAAATCGCCTTGTTTGCAAAAAACCATTATTTTTGTGAATACCCATGACTCGATTTAGGGTTACTTTACTTTTTTGCTATACGCTAAAACCTTAAATCCAAAATAGTATACATTATATCCTATGGAAGTTACGATCGTATTATTTGTAATTTGCCTGCTCTTCATCATCGTATTGACCGGTGTGGAATATGCCTACCTGGCTTCCAATAAACTGACAATAGATCTGAAAAGAAAGCAAGGCCGGGCTTCCAGCAGGATATTAGGCTCCTTTTTTGATAAACCGGAGCGTTTCTGGAGTGCAACAGTAATCGGGTTTTATATTATTTTAGTATGCTTTTGCTATCTTTTATCGCAAATCACGTCCTATCTTATCAATTACCTGCCTACCGGATACCGAACCTATTTCCAGGAATACGATTACCTGCAAATGCTCCTGGATTTTCTGCTGGGTACTGTTATTGTTCTGGGTTCGATTGGCATCATTGCTAAACGCAGCTTTGAGTACAACCCAGAAGCCAAACTGAACACCTGGAGTAAGTTTATCGACGTCGTTTGCAGCTTTACGGCGCCACTGGCTTATATCTTCACCGGTGTTTCCGAATTCATCTTAAAGTACCTATTCAACGTACGCATCAATAAAAAAGAAAATATCTTTCAGCGTATCAATGCCTTACAGTTTTTAAGGCATACGGCGCACGGCCACGCTGATTTTGATGAGGCTAACCGGGAGCTGTTTGACAGGGCACTTACCCTGACAAAGGTAAAGGTTCGCAAATGTATGACTCCGAGAAACGAGATCACGGCAATTGATATCAGTACCTCCATAAAAGACCTGAGAGACAAATTTGTAGACACGAAACTCTCTAAAATTGTCATCTACGAAGAAACACTCGATACCGTACTCGGCTATACGCATCACCTTGATCTTAACCGTCGCCCTAACTCTATACAGGAGATATTACACCCGATACCCACAGTGCCGGAAACGATGAGCGCCATCGACCTGATGCATAAATTTACCAAGGAAAGAAAGAGCATTGCCTGGGTTGTGGACGAATTTGGAGGAACAGCCGGTTTCGTAACTATGGAAGATGTTCTCGAAGAAGTATTTGGCGACATAAAGGATGAATATGACGTGGAAGAATTCACAGAAAAACAGATATCTGAATATGAATATATCTTCTCGGGCAGATTGGAGGTAGATTACCTGAATGAGAAATACGACCTGGAGTTGCCGGCCGACGTTGCCGATACACTATCCGGCTTTATCATAACCAGCAACGAAGCTATTCCCAAACAAAAGGAGCGCATCATTGTCGACAATTTCGAGTTCGAGATATTAATGGTTACCGATACCCGCATAGAAACAACCAAATTAAAGCTCCTCAATAAGTAATCATTGTCCGCCGGCTATACTAACCAACTATAACAGGAACAACCTGTAAACGCGTCCGGGCGCTATCGGTTTGGGAGGGTTCGGCTCAATTGCAAAATATATCTAAAAACGATTTGCATAACAGGATATTATTTGATTTTTACAGTCAAATTCTAATTTCATCGTTATGCTAAAAAAATCACTATTTGCAGTAATAGCCATTGCATTAGCTTCAGGTAGCGTTTCTGCTCAAAAATTAAAACTGAACAGTAAAACAATAGGAGCAGCTGAAAAAGGCGTCAAAGCCGCCACCTTCAGCGACGAAGATGCTGCCCAACTGGCCAAAGAGGCCATTGACTGGATGGATAAGAATAATCCTGTTGCTGAAGACAGCGATCCCTATGCTGTCCGTTTGAATAAGATTTTCTCCAAACACAAAAATGAAGATGATCTTAAGCTGAACTACAAAGTGTATAAAGTAACAGACATCAATGCCTTTGCCTGTGCCGACGGTAGTATCCGCGTTTTTTCTGCTCTGATGGACATCATGTCCGATGAAGAATTACTGGCCATAATAGGGCATGAAATTGGCCATGTAAAAAACCACGATACCCGTGATGCTATGCGTGCCGCTTATAAGCGTGCCGCCATTTCCGATGCTGCGGCTTCCCAATCCGGGGTAGCGCATGCTTTATCCGAAAGCCAGTTAGGAGAACTGGCCAACGCCCTGCTGGATTCGAAATACAGCAGGAAGCAGGAAAGTGAAGCCGATTTATACGGATATGACTTTATGAAAAAACACAAATACAATGTTATGGCTATGGCTAGTGCCTTCAAGAAGTTGGAAGGACTGGGCGGCGGACAGCAACAAAGCAATATGCAAAAAATGTTGAGCTCGCACCCGGATAGCGGCGACAGGGCTAAAGCCGTTGAAGAAAGAGCTAAGAAAGACGGGCTGGCTGCGCAATAACATAAATATCTTGTCTGTACAAACAGAGCAGGGAAAACGGTAATCGTTTTCCCTGCTCTGTTTGTAGCCAATAAAAAATTGGCTAATTATATTTTCATTGTGTTACTTTGTCACCTATTACAGGCAACTCCTGTCATGATCAACTCAAAATCATTACATAGAATTGTATATCAACCGTCATATTCATTGGGTTAACAATAAGATATCAGTGGATCGCCAGCCGGCTTTTGCAACGGAACACGGTAGCTATACCGATATGCTTGTTGAAGCCTACCAACATTTTCGGATCAACTATCCCAAGTTTTTCAAAATGGACCTACCCAGCCGGACCGCGCTTATCGCGTCAGAATTGCTAGGACCTTATCCGGGTATAGATCATGATAAAACTGCGGTGGTTATAACTACCCGGTCGGGCTGTATCGAGGTAGATAAAAAATTCGAAGAGAGCCGGCAAACCGTAGCCAGCCCTGCCCTGTTTGTGTATACCTTACCCAATATTATGCTGGGAGAGATCTGCATACGCCAGGGTTTTAAGGGAGAACAAATCTGCCTTGTAGATGAAAGTCCCGATTGGCATCAGCTAAGCTTTATAGTACAGGACCAACTGCAATACCGCCAGATGGAGGCCTGCCTCTGCGGCTTTATCGAAGCTACGCATCAGCAAATAAAAGCGAACTTGTGCCTGGTAGGTAAAGTGGCAAATTCTGATAACGCCCTGCCCTTTACAGCCGATAACCTTGAAAAGATATTCCATACCTAACATGTCCAGCGTATTTGTTCTCCATACAGGCATCATCAGCGCCATTGGCACTAATAGTGCAGAAAATTTATCCGCCTTGCTGAATGGCGTCCCCGGTATTGGTTTACCACGAATATTGCAAACAACTCATCGATTCCCCCTGGGCGAAGTGCCTTTGCATAACGAACAGTTAGCCGCAGCTACCAAAGGCTCGCCGCTCTGGCCCAGGACAGCATTATTAAGCCTTTGGGCTGCACAGGAAGCCTGGACTCCTGTGCAGCAGAAGGCTAAGGGCCTGCGTATTGGTTTTATTTCGGCTAATACCGTAGGCGGCATGGACCTGACCGACCGCTTTTATACCTCTTTCAAAGAAGATAAAAGCCAGGGAGATCTAAAGGATGTGCAATACCATGAATGTGGCGCCATAACCGAATTAACGTTAAGTGGCTTGGGACTAAATTGCTGGAATACGACCATCAGCACGGCCTGTTCCTCTTCTGCAAACAGCATTATGATGGCGGCCCGTTTAATACGCCAGAACCATTTCGACCTGGTTATCGCAGGCGGAGCCGATTGCCTTTCGCGCTTTACACTTAACGGCTTTAATTCGCTGATGATATTGGATAAAGAGCCCTGTAAACCATTTGATCAGAACCGGCAGGGACTCAATCTCGGAGAAGGCGCAGCCTACCTGGTTCTGGGTAACAAAAAAGCACAGGATCAATTAAACGTTACGGCCTTAGCGAAAATATCGGGTTACGCTAATGCCAACGATGCCCATCATCAAACCGCCTCTTCGCCCGAGGGCAAGGGCAACCAGCTCGCTATGCTGCAAGCTTTGGCCATAGCCGGACTGCAACCCGGGCAAATAGATTATATTAACCTGCATGGTACCGGCACTACCAATAACGATGACTCAGAAGGCATTGCCATTCAAACCGTCTTCGGCAACTCCGTGCCACCAGCCAGCTCAACAAAAGCCTTTACCGGCCATACGCTGGCAGCTGCGGGCGCTGTAGAAGCTGTTTACGCCGTCCATGCCTTGCAACAGCAGGTTATCTTCCCCCAACTCCGGTTGAAACATCCGATGGCGAATTTAAACTGGCAGCCGGCCGCTACCCTGCAACATGCAGCCATTCAGCATGTTCTATCTAATTCTTTTGGCTTCGGCGGCAATTGTTCCACACTTATTATATCCAAAGCATAAAACAAATTCATCATTCAAATTAAACTAACACAATGGAACACCAAAACCTCGACATCTTTAACACCGGACTGGATGAAACGGCAAAGGCTTATCTCCTGGAAACAACCCGGTGGGCAAAATTTTTAGGAATAATGATATTAATTGGTAGCGCTTTTGCTGTCTTATTCGCGCTTGCTCTCTGGCTTTTCGGCGCGCGTATAGGTATATATTCCGGTTCCGAGCTAATTGTCACCTTCATTTACCTGATCATAATGGCGGCCTTATATATTTATCCCGGAATAGCTTTATACCGTTTTTCTGCCCATATCAAGCGAGGTATACAGCTGGGCAGCCAGGAGCTTATCAATAGTGGCTTACGGTACCAGAAAAATTTCTTTCGTTATTTGGGTATTTTAACCATTTTGGCTTTATCCTTGTTACTGCTCTCCATCGTATTCGGTGGCGTCGCCGGATTAATGTATGCATAACCCGGCAGTGCAAAAGGGGAGTATCTCAAGAGGGGCCATTCGCATATAAGCATGTGTAAACGGGAAGCTGTAGACAAGTGTTTGCAAATTAAAGGAGCTGTCCATTTCCTCTTGGACAGCTCCTTTAATTTATATGACCTTCAATTACTTCAGAATTTCGTGCCCCAGCTTATCCCGCTTTGTCTGCAGGTAAAACTCATTGTGCGGATTAGGGGCAATTTCTATCGGAACCGTTTCCACTATTTCAATACCGTAGCCGAGTATACCTGCGCGCTTGCGCGGGTTATTGCTCATCAGCCGGAGTTTGGAAATGCCCAGATGTCTTAGTATTTGCGCCCCTACGCCATAATCCCTTTCATCCGTTTTAAAACCCAGGGCCAGGTTAGCTTCTACCGTATCTTTACCCTGTTCCTGAAGCTTATAGGCTTTCAGCTTATTAATCAGTCCTATACCCCGGCCTTCCTGGTTCATGTACAGCACGCAGCCCTTACCTTCCCGCTCTACCATTTCCATAGCCGCCTGCAACTGTTCTCCACAATCGCAACGTAAAGAATGCAATATATCGCCGGTAAAACAGGAACTGTGTACACGGGTCAACACAGGTTCATCGGGTTCCCAGGAGCCTTTTATCAGGGCCAGGTGCTGTTCTCCCGTATTCTTCTGGCGAAAAGCCACCAGGTCGAACAACCCATGCTTGGTAGGCATCTCTACACGTACTTCCTCTTCTATAAGGCTTTCTTTTTCTAAACGGTACGCAATCAGGTCCTTAATGGAAATAATTTTAAGATCAAATTTCTTAGCAATCTCCGTTAATTCCGGCAGGCGGGCCATTGTACCATCATCATTCATAATTTCGACCAAAACACCTGCTGGTTCCATGCCTGCCAGGCGGGCAAGGTCTACCGTCGCCTCGGTATGCCCTGTTCTACGCAAAACGCCACCGGCGCGCGCCCTTAAAGGAAATATATGCCCGGGCCTGCCCAGGTCCTCGGGGCGGGTATTCGGATCGATCAGCGCCTGTACCGTTTGGGACCGGTCATGGGCCGATATCCCGGTGGTGCATCCCTTGCCAATCAGATCTATAGAAACCGTAAACGGCGTTTGATGCAACACGGTATTGTCCTCTACCATCAGGTTAAGGTTTAATGCAGCGGCACGCTCCTCCGTTATCGGCGCGCATATCAGGCCGCGGCCGTGTTTAGACATAAAATTGATCACCTCCGGGGTAACATTACGGGCAGCCGTTACAAAATCACCTTCATTTTCGCGGTCCTCGTCATCTACAACGATAATAAGTTTTCCCTGCTTCAGGTCTTCTAATGCTTCTTCTATTGTGTTGAGCATGAAATAATTAATTAAGATTTTAGAAACTTAATCCTGGATTTCAAACTTCCATTTTCAATTTCTTTAATAAATTTACCCGCAAAGTTACGTTAGTATTAGCCAATAAATTACAGGTTAACGATCATTATAGAGCGGCTCTATCGGCGGTAAATACGCCCTTCCGGTGATAAAAAGCAGGCTGTAGTGTTTCGGGGAATGATCTAATATCCGAATTGAATATTAAAATATACTTTGGCCAAAAGCAGTACACCAAACACCAGGATACACAATGCCGAAATCCGGTTCAGGTACATTATACGGCGCAAGGTAAGGCGGCGGCGTATTTTATCAGCCAGGAACACCTTAATAATATCAAAGGCCAGAACAATACCCAGGCAGGCGCCAAAAAAAGCCATACGGGGGGTAAGGCCCGTTCCAGCCACTGAAATAGCAGAACCAACCCAGAGCAGGATCACGGCCGGATTCAATGCGTTCATTAAAAAACCGGTACCCCATATCTTAAAATACTGCCCGGGACTGATATCCAGTATACGCCCCCTTTGGGGTCGAACGGGCTTATATTTTTTCAGCAAGCCTATAAGTCCCATAATAATGAACAGACCCGAACCGATATAACCTACCGTTTTTTGATGAGATTCCAGGAATTGCAGCCAATTGGTAGCAATATTAGCCAGGGCCACATATATAATATCACTTAACGATACACCCAGTACGAAAGCCACACCGGCTTTATAGCTATGGTGCATACTATAGCGGATCACGGCAAAGAGTGTCGGGCCTACGGATATGGCCATAAACAAACCTAAAAACACTCCTTTTATGACAGCTTCTGAAATATTCATTTAATAATAGAGTAGCAAATTTTGCTTTTTAAAACCATTCTGCACCGGGTCCCGTATTACCTCTTTGTTGCTATTGGGCCTTTCTACATCCAAAAACCGGGGAAAACGGTCTACTCTTCCCTTTTCTTCTACTCTTGTTTAGAAGTTATGCTATTCCTTTTATAGGGGCAACTTACTTTCTTTCTTCGACTTCTCCTAAAATTCGCTGGTAAAATGGAAGCTAATATCCGGGTTATTTTGCCGCTCTGTGTTCAGATACCATTCACTCTGAGCTAAATACACCAAATTACCGTCCTTATCCTCCATAATATTCGCCTGTTTAAAGCGCACAAAATCTTCCAGTTTTTTCTTCTCGCCGGTAATCCAGCAAGCTTTATAAAAGGCCAAAGGCACAAAATTTACGGAAGCACCGTACTCCTGCAACAGGCGATATTGAATTACTTCAAATTGCAGATCACCAACACAACCTATAATTTTGCGGTTACCGGAGTGCTGTGTAAACAACTGGGCTACCCCTTCGTCTGTAAGCTGGCGTAACCCTTTTTCCAACTGCTTCGTCTTCATAGGGTCCTTATTAACTACCTCTTTGAAAATTTCCGGCGAGAAACTCGGCATACCTGTAAAATAAAAATTACCGCCCTCCGTAAGTGTATCGCCTATTTTAAAGTTGCCGGTATCAAACAAGCCGACCACATCGCCGGGGTAAGCATCTTCGATCACTTCTTTTTGCCGTGCCATAAAGCTATAGGGCGCACTGAAACGGACATCCTTATCTAAACGAACATGATGGTAATTCCGGTTGCGTTCAAACTTGCCGGAGCAAACCCTTAAAAAGGCTATTCTATCCCGGTGGCGTGGATCAAGATTGGCATGAATTTTAAAAACAAAACCGCTGAATTTGCTGTCTGTAGGGTTTACAACACCTTCCGTAGTGTCACGGCCCTCTGGTGTCGGAGCGATCCGTATAAAGGTGTCCAGCATTTCCCGTACGCCGAAATTGTTTACAGCCGAGCCGAAGAAAACAGGTGCCACCTTTCCTTTAAGATACTCCGCTGTATCCAATGCGCCATACACACCGTCCAGCAGTTCCACATCTTCTCGCAATTGCCGGGCATCCCGCTCCCCTACAATCCGGTCCAGCTGCGTATCTCCCAGATCATCTATGGGGACACTGTTCTCGTCTGTGGCCTTCTGGTTGGGCGTAAACAGGTTCAGATTTTTATCATAAAGATTATAAACTCCCTTAAACTCCTTACCCATATTAATGGGCCAGGTTAAGGGATGCAAAGTAATATTGAGTTCCTTTTCAATTTCATCCATCAGATCGAACGGAAATTTCCCATCGCGGTCCAATTTATTTACAAATACGATTACAGGCGTATCCCGCATCCGGCATACCTCCATCAACCTGCGCGTTTGCTCCTCTACTCCGTTCACGCAGTCTATCACCAGAATAACGCTGTCTACTGCCGTCAATGTACGGTAAGTATCCTCAGCAAAATCCTTGTGCCCGGGTGTATCCAACAGGTTAATCAGCTTGTCCTTATATTCAAAGGTCATTACCGAAGTCGCTACCGATATGCCACGTTGCCGCTCAATCTCCATAAAGTCGGACGTAGCCGCCTTCTTGATCTTGTTGCTCTTCACAGCGCCGGCAACTTGTATAGCGCCTCCAAACAGCAGGAATTTTTCCGTAAGCGTAGTCTTTCCTGCATCGGGGTGAGATATAATCGCAAACGTTTTGCGACGTTCTATTTCGTTAAGGTATTTCACTTGCTAGCAAATTACAATTGATCATAGATAGACGGTTTCCCCCACACCTCTGCCGGATATGCCAGCCCAACAATCAACTACACAGCAGAATCCGCTATCTATCTAAAAAGCTGCAAAGGTCGTAATCTTTTTTATTTATTCTATCATTTAAAAAAGCAACAATCACCGTAACGCAATTATCCAAAAGGTAGCCGAATAAAAAATAAATACATATATGAAATCTCAACAACCGCTTATGGTCAAAAACGCATAGTAATTATTCACCATAACTATCAGAAGAGATTATTTTTGGCTTAGCTCTTTTACCCCGGCTTAAGGCCGAACCAGGGGTAAGTACTTCCTGCGGTTATCGTAAATGATCCAGAGCAAAATCGCCCAGACAACGAGGGCTATAGGCAGGCCACTGACATCTACGAAAATATGCGTCAGCAATACACCTACCATAACGGGAAAAACAATAAGAGCGCCTAATGCGCGTGTCCTGGGAATCATAATCAACAATCCACCCAGCAGTTCTGCCACAGCCACCAGGGGCATTAACCAGACAATTTCTCCAAAAGCCTGGTTATCCCGCAATACCGCCTCCGGCAGGTTATCAGGAACAGGAATATAGTGAAACAACTTACTAAGACCTCCATTGAGTAGTACAAGGCCTAACAACACCCAGCGATTCAGAATAAAAATACTTTTGTTTATGGTTAAGCCTTATCGGCGGA
>JBEBWN010000021.1:0-22847 GCA_040392235.1 Taibaiella helva
ATTTTGTCTGTCAGGCCCACCAGTGCTTTTGTTGCCGGTACATAGCAGCCAATATGAGCCATTAAGGTAATTAACGCAGTTTGGCGTAGCAGGGCGGATTTACCACTCATATTCGGCCCCGTAAGTATAATAATCTGCTGGTTTTCCGGGTCAAGCTGCATATCGTTGGCGATATAGTTTTCGCCGGGAGGAAGATGCTGTTCTATAACCGGGTGCCTGCCTTGGTCGATACGAAGCTCATTTAGCTCGCTCACTTCCGGCTTGCAGTAGTTGTAACGAAGCGTTACGTATGCAAAGGACAGAATACAGTCAATGCGTGCGACAGCCTGTGCATTACGTTGCATTTCACCCAAGCTGGACTGGATCTTATCCAGGAGCTCATTGTATAGCGATGCTTCCAGCGTCATAATCTTTTCCTCTGCCCCCAGGATCTTTTCTTCATATTCTTTTAACTCCGGCGTAATGTATCTTTCTGCACTGGTCAACGTTTGTTTCCGTACCCATTCGGCAGGAACCTTATCCTTATGAGTGTGGGTCACTTCAAGGTAGTACCCGAACACATTATTAAAAGCTACTTTTAGGGAAGGTATCCCTGTCTTCTGGCTTTCCTGTTGCTGAATTTGTAAAAGATACTCTTTACCATTATAAGCAATTTTGCGCAACTGGTCTAATTCTTCATGCACTCCCTCCCTTATAGCGCCGCCCTTGCTTACCGCAACAGGAGCTTCTTCATTGAGATAACGATTTATCGTTTCCTGTATTTCCTTGCAGGGATTGATGGCGCTTGTGAGCGCCCGTAACTCTTTAGAATTTTGATCGCAGGCCAAAGCCTGCAGATCTTCACAGTGCTTTAAACTTTTGCCGAGTTGGATTACTTCGCGCGGATTGATTTTTTTTAGGGGTATTTTGGCTGCCAGACGCTCAATGTCGGCTATCTGCTTTAAAAGCTTCCGGTAGGTATCGGCCAGTTCCTGTTCCCTGATAAAAAGCCCTACCCAACTGAGGCGTTCCTCAATCTGGTAAATGTCGTTCAGAGGGAAAATAATCCATCGCTTTAACATACGGGCGCCCATAGGGGTAATGGTATGATCCAGAGCCCCCAATAAGGTATAGCCATTTTCGGAAGGGCTATGCATTAATTCCAGGTTACGTATCGTGAATCGGTCCATCCACAGGAATTCGGACGACGTTATGCGTTGCAGGGAACTAATATGTTGTATATGCGGATGCTCGGTTTCTTTAAGATAATGCAAGGCTGCACCCGCTGCGATTGTGGCAGCCGGCCAATCTTCTATGCCATAGCCCTTTAATGATTGTGTGTCGAAGTGGCGCATCATGGTTTCATATCCATAGCTATGCTGAAAAATCCAATCCTCTAGTGCAAACGTATAATATCGCTGATCCAGCTGCTCCCGGAAAATTTTTTGCTTGCCTTTGGCAATCAATACTTCTGAAGGCTGAAAGCTTTGCAGCAATTTGTCCATGTACTCCAGATTGCCCTGCGCTACAAAAAACTCGCCGGTTGATATATCCAAAAAAGCGATGCCATGCTCCTTGTCGTCTATGTATAATGCGGCCAGGAAATTATTGTTTTTGTTTTCGAGCAATTTGTCATTAAGGGCAACGCCTGGCGTGACAATTTCTGTTACACCCCGTTTAACGATTCCTTTTACAGATTTGGGGTCTTCCAGCTGATCACATATGGCGACGCGGTAGCCTGCTTTAACCAGCTTATGTAAATAGCTGTCCAGCGAATGGTGCGGAAAGCCGGCAAGTTCGATATGCGAAGCCGAACCATTGGCACGTTTGGTAAGTGTTATACCCAGAACTTTTGAAGCTATTATTGCATCCTCCCTGAATGTTTCATAAAAATCGCCGACACGAAAAAGAAGGACCGCATCCGGATAGCGGCTCTTGATCGCATTGTGTTGTTTCATTAAAGGGGTTTCTTCCGCGGATTTCTTTGCCATAAAGGACAAAAATAACCCGGATTTTGCAATCTTCCGGGCATTATGCTCAAAAGTTGCTGACATCCGGGCGGGAATATGTGGATTATTGGCGAATCATTTCCTTTTTATCCTCGATCGACAGCGCTGGTTGTTCAACCGGGGCTGTTAACTTGATTCCACCTTGGCGGTTCCAGTTTTCGTCATACCGAACAAAAAAAGCCAACCAGATAGTTCTGGCCAGGCGCATCAAAACCGGTTGCAAAATGATTAATAAAAGTATATTGCTTCCCAACCAGTAAAATAAGCTATTGTTTTTTAGGCTGAAGCCCGGAAATATAGCCCAGCAAAGAAAAGAGGCTACACTCAGGGCTACCGACAAACCATAGCTTACGTAACCGGTACCATAGTAAAATCCAATCTGGGGCTCGAAATTTTGACCGCATTTGGGGCAGTGTTCGTGCATGTCCATGCTGTGTTTTATCTGGTAAGGATTGTTCTTCAGAAACATGTTGCCCCGGCGGCAACGGGGACATTTTAACGCCAGGATACTGCCCGGGAGAGCTGGTTTTTGTGCCGCTTGCGCTGTTGTATTAGCCATATCTGCTTTCTATTTTAATACATGTTCTGTTTTCTGAACTCGTCTGGCGTGAAGCCAACATTTTTTTTGAAAAAGCGATTGAAATAGGAGTTGTCCTGGAAATTAAGTTCATAGGCGATCTCTGCAACGGTGGCGCCGGCATTTAAAAGCAGGCGTTTGGCTTCGAGTATAATGCGCTCGCGGATTACCGCGCCCGCTGTTTTATGGAGCATATCCTGACATAGCGCATTGAGGTGATTTGGCGTAATGTAGAGCATATCTGCATATGCCTTGGGCAGGCGTAAATCCTTATAGTGCTCGTTAATCAGCTTCCTGAAATGATTTAATAGCACCATTTTTTGTTGCGCTATGGGTTTATCAGGGGACTTCGGCTGCTGACTTTCGACCAGTATGAATAATTCCAGTAGTTTTAGCCTTTGCCAATCTTCGCGCAATGTCTCTTTGATGTGAGTAGCATAGAGCATTTCGAATAACCGATGTACTTCTTTTCGGTATCCGGGTCGAAGTTGTACGACCTCGCTACCAGATATTCCGTTTAGAAAACTAAATCGGTCCAGATACCCGGGATGCACTAATGCGGACTGGATGAACTGCTCAGAAAAATTAACGACATACCCATTTGTTGTTATACCAAAATCCCAACTATGTACTTGTCCCGGCGCCATAAAGTACATTTGATAGGCTGCCAGCGTATATTCCATAAAGTCGATAGTAAAGCTGCCGCTACCACTGGTGAACAAGACGAGGTGATAGAAAGAATGGCGGTGGGGGAATTTTATAGCGTCGTAATGTGCTGCCAAATAACTGTCCAATTTTTGTACCACTATATCGTCGCTGGGATTTTCTCCTAACTGACAAATGTTATACAGCGGTATTTTATTCGGAAGCTTAGTCATTATCCGGAATTGTCTGCGACAAAGGTACTCCGGTTGTGTTGTTTTGATATGGCATCAAATAACATAATTATGGTACTTTTTACTTTTTTACGGGTTATGGATGTGGTAGTATATTGATTGAAATATTAATGTGTGATAAAAAGATTTTCATATTTGGCTAACCACTAAGAAATAATAATGAGCAAAGTGCGATTTGTCCCACAGTAGTATCATAAAGCCTTCAGGTTCATCCTCCTTTTGCACTTTCTTAGGTTTTGCTGTATTGCGTTTTTATACCGAGATATTTACCTTTGGATTTTTCGAATAAGAAAATGAGAATAAATTATATAATCCATGCTTATGAAAATCCGCTTCAGCTCTTCCGTTTACTGGAGGCGCTGGACGGAGATGGGGTTTTTTTTATATACATATTGATCTTAAATCTGATCTCCAATCCTTTTATGTAAAAAAGGATAATGTGCTTTATGTTGAAAAAAGAGTAGATTGTATTTGGGGAGACTATAGTCAGGTTCAAGCTACTTTAAATTGCATAGAGTTGATCTTGGAAAGGAATATGGAGGGCTATACCGTTTTTTTAAGTAGCCAGGATTATCCGGTTAAAAACTCAGATTTTATTCGTAAATACCTGGAGGAATACAACTCTTATAACCACATAAGTATTGACTGGGTGGAGCAGGTTTGGCCGGATTATAAATTGCGGACGGAGAATTATAAATTTAACTACTCATCCCAACGAGGCGATTTCCGTCTGTTCCCTTCTTTAGCGGGGAAGGTCAGGGCAAAGAAATTGCGGTTGCAATTGAGATTATTGTATGCATGGAGTAAAGGCAGGGTAAACATCGCAGACTGGCGAAAAATTTATGCCGCTCGAGAAAGTCCGTTGTTGCCGTTATATGGCGGCTCTAACTGGTGGGCATTGAACTATTATTCCCTTTGTCGTATTTACCAATACGTGCTAGAGCTACCCGACTATGTCGCATATCATAAATATACTCTTTGTGTAGACGAAATATTTTTTCATACGCTGTTGAAACACATTGCTATTACTGATCCCAATATCAGGTTTCGGGATACGGTAACTTATGTAAACTGGCATCGCAAAAACTGCCCCTTGCCTGTTACTTTCACGGAGTATGATTTCGGGGAATTATCGACGCTGCCTGATGATAAGCTTTTTGCCAGAAAGTTTGCTACGCGGCAAAGTAGTAAAGTACTGGACCTTATTGATGAGTATATTCTATTTACCGGGAGCAGGCAGCCTTGATGGGCACCCATATGAATCGAATTACGAGGAGGGACGTTCTTATTGATAGTAAAACCTGCTGCTATAGTACCAGGTAGCAGCGAGTGAGTGGGTGAACCTGAGGCTCGGACTATTGAGTGCAATAGATGTATTTTATTGCCTACCTTAAAAAGTATTGGGGGCAACCTTTTTGTTAAAGTTGCCCCCAATAGTGAAAAGATCAGCTTTCTTATTTGTCTGCATTTACCAGTTCTTTTACAAAATGGCTAACTGCTGCAATACGTGCATGATTTAGTGCATAGTGAATGAATTTACCATCGCGTTCTGTAAGAACGATATCAGCGCGACGCAAGATAGCCAGGTGCTGAGATGCTACCGACTGCTCTAAACGCAGTTTAACATAAATATCCGTAACATTCATCCTTTTATTCTCTTCCAGCAATTTGATAATTTGCTGACGCAACTTGTGATTGATCGCTCTCAAGGTCATCGCGGCACTTTTCACAGCCACATAGTCCAACATAATGGGTTCGTTTGAAGCTTCTTCTTTTCGGTTTGCCAAAGTGTTTGCTGACACTACTTGTTCCATTGTATATACTATTTAAAGATAAATGATTAAAATAAATTAGGTAACGATTTGCCCAATACGCGATCTTTTTTTAGCTTATAAAAATGGAGGAGGGTTAAATGATTATTGCAAAGATAGAGAATTAATGTTATATCTTGAATAGGCAAAAATAACGGGCAGTTAATATCCTGTTAATATAAATATTTAATTCACTACAAATAAAAGTCCAAGGAAAAAAATTATATACTTATATTTATTAACTAGATGTAAAATGGATGTATATACAATAGTTTGTAAATTGATTAATTTAATTTCAATATTTAGAGAGTATTGACTTTTGTCATTATTTTCGAGGTTCATTTAAGCACTTGCTTTAAGTCATCGGAAACTCAAGGATAAATGTGCTCCCTTTACCCAGGGTAGAGTCGACTTTGATCTTACCGTTGTGAGCATCCACAACAGATTTTACATAGCTAAGCCCTAAGCCAAATCCTTTAACGTTATGCAGATTACCGGTATGTGCCCGGTAAAACTTTTCAAATATATGGGCTATTGTTTCTTTGGACATGCCGATGCCATTGTCCCTAATTTTGATGGTAATACTCTTGGCCGAATTATTAACGGTTTCTATGGCAATATGAGTAGGGTCTTTAGAGTATTTGATTGCATTATCCAGCAGGTTGGCTATAATGTTCGAAAAATGAACCTCATCGGCTTTAATAGTATACTTCTTTGCTTGTAGTTTCTGGTCAAGGCTGCCGTTTTTCTCTTTCACCATCAGCATAATATTGGCAGCTGCGTTACTGATGATCTGATGGACATCGATGGACTGTAAATTAAGGTCCATATCGTTGATATTTTCCTGTGCTGCCTGAAGTATTTTTTCGACTTGTTTATTCATCCGTTTATTTTCTTCACGAATGATGCCCGTATAATAATTAATCTGTTCCGGGTTGCCTTGCACCTTAGGATAGCTTAAGGCGTCTACTGCAAGGGATATGGTAGCCAGCGGTGTCTTAAATTCATGAGTCATGTTATTAATGAAATCAGATTTGATCTCTGAAAGCTGTTTTTGCCGGAATACCGTACGTACGGTAACGGCAAACGCGGACACTATAATAATGGTAAACAATACGGACGCCCCGATCATCCAGGCTGTATGACTTAACAGGTAATTGCGGGGCTGAATAATGTAAAGAGAAAGCATATAACTATTGTCCGGCGTAAGTGATCGTTTGAAAGAGCGGTCGAACATGTCACTGGTATAGCCCTGCGATTTATTATGCCCCAGGTCATCGCCAAAAATCGCGTACTCGAAATCCAGGTCTATATGATTTTTACCGAGTTCCGTCTTTATAATGTCCCGGATATCGTCTGGAGAAACCCGGTATAATTGTTCCCAAAAATACTGGGCGGCATCTTTATTTTCCCAATTGGCCATGCGGGGATTAATCCCTACCTTGGAGGCCAGCTTTTCTTTTATTCTTTCTGTAATGCCAAAATAAGATTTTTCAACATCCAGTTCGTATTTGGTTTTCTGATATTGCAATACGTTCTGTATCCACGACATCTGTAAAAACATCAGTCCCAACAGTGAAAGTGTGATCAAGATAACTATGGAGGGGAAAACTTTCTTCATGTGTTATGAGTATAGTTGCCTTTTTCAGGTAAAGATAGACTATAGAACTTATTAAATGGTCAGTTGGTTGCGGACTGAGGGTTTCCTGTCAAATATAGCCTGATTGATAGTTCAATGCCAACAGGGTGCCGGGACAAAACGGAATCTTAAAAATAAGCTAAGGGAGGGCCCGGCTGGAATACCGCTGTGGCATTAAAGCATTGTCGTCATGTTAATTATCCGCACTATCTTATATTTGCAATATCTTCATGGAGCATACCCCTGCAAATACAAACCGGAAACTGCATGCCAGCTTATTGATCGTTATGCTGCTTGTATTCCTGGTCGTTTTTAACCGTCGTTTGATCGGTCAATGGATTGATCCAACACCCCGGCAAACAGAACTTACGCCCAATGCGGTAAGGGCGGCCAATTTATGGAACCGTGTTCATGCAGATTCCTGTATTAAGATTGTTAAGAATGGCGACTTGGTTTTACGATCGGGAAGCGACGGCATCAGTGCATTATTTAAGCGGGTAAATACCCGCAATAAAACATATTCTCATGCGGGTATAGTATATATTGAAAATGGCTATCCTTTCGTTTACCATTGTACCGGCAGCTCTGGCGACCCCGAAGCCCTTTTAAAAAGAGATTCCCTGAATACCTTTATCCATCCCTACGACAACACCGGGTATGCCGTGTATCGATACCGGTTAAAGACGGTCCAGGTGAGCAGGCTGCATGATATTGTGATCCGTTATTTTAAAGAAAGAAGGAAATTTGATCCTTATTTTGACCTTTCTACAGATACGGCATTATATTGTACGGAATTTGTATATAAAGCCTTGTTGGAGGCCACCGGTGACAAGAAGTACCTGACGACGACCGAGGCTGGGAATTTCAGCTTTGTAGCCGTAGACGATCTATTTTTGAGAAGGGATGCCAAGATGATTTGTAAAATTGGATATATGCAATAGATTTGCTTACTTTTGAAATACGACCTGTAGGGTAGGGCATTCGTCCATCTATGTCCTGGTTTGCCGGTTGATATGTTTAACTGGACAAATAACTATTTTTGATGAATGGCTCCGGACTGGCCATTTAGCTGGTCGACGCAGACCCATAAACATTTTCAGATGACAAAAAAACAAAGTATCCTGTTCCTGTTATTCGGCTTGCTTTTTAGCTGGACCTCTTGTAAAAACAGTAACTCGCCACAGGCCGTTACCGAAAAGTTCCTGAATTCATTTGTGAAAATGGACTACGAAGCGGCAAAATCAGTGTCGACAAAGAACACTTGGGAGTTGTTGGATATATGGGCGTCTTTCTCTAAGGAAATTCCGGAGGACGTTAAACAAAAGAAGATCGACGACTTTAAAGTAAAAATAACCGATACCAAAAAAGAGTCGGATACAACGATGGTTGTGAGTTATGTTACCGAACCTAAAATTCTACCGTTTAATAAACTAAGGTTGTTGCAGGAAAAAGATATAGAGGGAAATGTGCGTTGGAAAGTGGATATATCCACGCTCGACCTGATTGGCGGAGATGAATTGTACATTGAGGAAGAGAACCAGGCGGTAGAGGAAGAAGCACTTCCCCCGGCGCCGGCAGATAGCACCGCAAAAAAATAATCTTTTCAAACTTAATGAGCCTAAGGATACACCGGCCGTTTTTACCGGCGGCAGGTGTGCAGCTACATAAATACCATTTCTTACCTTTGGGAAATTTTTAAACTGTTTAAACAATAATATGTCTTATTTATTCACTTCCGAGTCCGTTTCCGAAGGACATCCGGATAAAATTGCTGATCAGATTTCTGATGCCTTGATTGATCATTTTCTGGCCCTTGACCCTGATTCGAAAGTAGCCTGCGAAACATTGGTAACTACCGGACAGGTTGTACTGGCCGGAGAGGTAAAATCGAAAGCATATCTCGATGTGCAAACGATTACCCGGGATGTGATCCGGAAAATCGGGTACACGAAGAGTGAATATATGTTTGAGGCAAACTCCTGCGGTGTGCTGTCTGCGATACATGAGCAATCAGCTGATATTAACCAGGGGGTAGACAAAAAGAAAAGAGAAGAGCAGGGCGCTGGCGATCAGGGTATGATGTTTGGTTATGCAACCGATGAAACTGATGCTTATATGCCTTTAGCCCTTGACCTGGCTCATAAACTGCTTATAGAATTAGCTGCGTTACGTCGGGAAAATAAACAGATAAAATACCTGCGCCCGGACGCTAAATCTCAGGTAACATTGGAATATAATGATCAAAACCAGCCTGTACGTATAGATGCGATCGTTATTTCTACCCAACACGACGATTTTGACGAAGAGCAAAAAATGTTGCAGCGGATCAAAAAAGATATCATAAGTATCCTGATTCCCCGGGTAAAAGCCAAATATCCCAAATATGCGCATCTATTTAATAACAAAATCCAATATCATATCAACCCTACTGGCAAATTTGTGATTGGCGGGCCGCATGGCGATACAGGGTTAACCGGCCGCAAAATTATAGTGGATACTTATGGTGGAAAAGGCGCTCACGGTGGCGGAGCTTTTTCTGGGAAAGATCCTTCGAAAGTGGACCGTTCGGCTGCTTACGCTACAAGGCATATTGCCAAAAACCTGGTCGCTGCGGGCTTGTGCTCTGAAGTATTAGTGCAGGTTTCCTATGCAATTGGTGTAGCAGAGCCTATGGGTATCTATATCAATACTTATGGTACAGCCAAAGTAGATAAAACCGATGGGGAAATAGCGCAAATCGTACAGGGGCTTTTCGATATGCGCCCTTATTACATAGAGCAACGCCTGAAGTTGCGTAACCCGATTTACAGTGAGACAGCATCATATGGACATATGGGCCGGCAGAATGAAGTTGTAACCAAAGTGTTTAGAACGCCTGAGGGTAAGGAGAAAAAGGTAAAGGTGGAATTGTTTACCTGGGAGAAACTGGATTACGTTACTAAAGTCAAAAAAGCCTTCGGACTTAAATAAAAAGTCCTGATTGAATCTATGGTGGCTTTAATACGCTTCTAGCAATAAAGCCGTAGAGCTGATCCTGACGGTAACCTGCAATTCCTGTGGCTATGGCATGGGAGGCGAGAGCCGGTTGGGCATCAGCTCTATTTTTGTATCTTTGTTGATCACTAAATACAATGCTATGCCTTCTTTTGATATTTCCAGCAAAGTGGATGTGCAAACACTGGACAATGTTGTGAATGTTGTTAAAAAAGAAATCGCCAATCGTTATGACTTTAAAGGTTCCCATGTTGAAATGGACCTGGACAAAAAAGCAATGACGATGAAGTTAGAAGTAGAAAGCGAAATGAAATTGCAACAGGTGGAAGACCTTCTTGTTTCGAAATCATTGAAGCAAAACCTGGATGCCAAGGCGTTCGATTTTAGTAAGAATTATGTTGCCTCCGGTAAATATGTGCGTAAGGAGATTAGCATCCGGAATGGTATAGATAAGGACAGCGCCAAAAAGATAGTAAAAATGATTAAAGACAGCGGATTAAAAGTGCAGGCCGCTATTATGGACGATATCATACGGGTAACGGCCAAAAAAATAGACGATCTGCAGGAGGTTATTCAATTGTGCAGAACCAGTGCCCTGGATATGCCGCTTCAATATACCAATATGAAGAACTAAATAAAAAAAATGTCAGGCTCTGCTAGCAGCAGGCTTGCTTTATGCATGATAGGCCGGGAAGGGTGGCCGATCTCTAAATACTACTCTGTATACATGTTTCCGGATTTTCATTATTTATTCCAATTTCTATTAGGTATAGACATTCCAGGGCTTAGCCTGGTTAAAACATTTGGCTTTTTTGTGGCAATGGCTTTCCTGGCCGGAGCTTGGGCCATTGCCAGCGAATTGAAACGGAAGAAAGAGCAGGGGCTTTTTAAACCGGAAATAGTAACCGAGGTTACAGGTAAGGCGCCACAAGCCTCCGAGCTGGCAGGGGTAGCGGTACTCGGCTTCCTGGTCGGCTATAAATTGCTGGGGTTGTTACAGAATGCCAGTGTTGCCTCTCAAAACCCAGTCGATTTTCTTTTATCAACCCGGGGGAATTTTTTAGCTGGTCTTCTTTTTGCTGCTTTCTTTGCTTATACCCGTTACCGTAGCCGCAAAAAAGGGCAATTGCCCGAGCCTAAAGAAACAAAGGTGGCCGTTTACCCTCACCAAAGGGTTGCCGACATTATCTTTATAGCCGCTATCGGCGGTTTCGGTGGCGCTAAAATATTCAACGCTTTCGAAACCTGGGACGACTTTACCCGTGACCCTATAGGCAACCTGTTATCTCCCTCCGGCTTAACCTTTTACGGGGGATTGATTGTGGCTACTCTGGCTTTGTTTCTTTATGCGCGTAAAAAGAAATTTTCGTTTGCCCATCTGTGCGACGCCGCAGCCCCGGCTCT
The DNA here is from genome assembly GCA_040392235.1 of Taibaiella helva. Classification (GTDB taxonomy): domain Bacteria; phylum Bacteroidota; class Bacteroidia; order Chitinophagales; family Chitinophagaceae; genus Taibaiella; species Taibaiella helvus_A. Next base: position 11,310 of record JBEBWN010000021.1, read on the forward strand.
GATATTGGCCTATGGTATTGGTAGGTTGGGGTGCCAGTTTTCCGGCGATGGAGATTGGGGCATATACAACAGTGCCTATATCACCCAGGCAGACGGCTCCCTGGTCCGAAGTACACCGGCCCAGTACGACAGCCTGGTGCAACGCTACCCCCAGGTATTTATTGATCGAAATGAACAACAGGTAACGCCACATAAATTTGCTCCGGCTCCGGGCGGTATACCAGTATGGTTTTACGCGCAAAACTTTAAGCATAATGTAAATAATGATGGTATTCCTATCCCCGGAGACAGCGGTACTTATAATCATGTACTACCTGCAGGTGTGTTTCCAACATCTATGTATGAGGCAGTTATTTGCATAGGACTATTTGTTTTACTGTGGGCGCTCCGGAGACGTTTCAACAAGCCGCTTCAATTGTTTGGCTTGTACCTCATTTTAAACGGGCTGGAACGCTTTATCGTCGAAAAATTCAGGGTGAACTATAAGTATGATTGGGGCTTCATACATCCTACACAAGCGGAAATCATAGCCGGAGCACTTATGCTGGCCGGTGTATTTCTTTTTTTCTTCTACAAAAGTAAGCCGGTAAAATTAGAAGCTGAGCAACCCTACGCAGGAGCAGAATAGTGTTTAATTAATCTCTTTTTTACTGGTTCTGTTGCATTTGTTTGATTATCATTTAGTTGATGGTTATGGAAGCTTGTTGGTTTTACATTTTATGTAACCCTTGTCTAGTTGGCGCTACTTTTTTGATTTATTATTTCATGGTTGATTATCCCTCAACCCATTGTCACTTTTGAGGGCTTAATGGTGTTGCCTTTTTATTTTTGACTTAACACCAATGCCCAATACCTGGTACCAGATACCTGATACCGCCTATACATTCCGCTTTTACTGTCATTTTTCTGTCATAAATAAGGCTAACAACAGGAAAACGAAGGATCTAGCTGTACTTTTGCGGTCTTAAATAAAGTAACTATGAGATTAAAATACACGTTAGCAGCAGGATTGCTGATCTGTGCATCGGCGGTTAATGCCCAGGATTGGATTCATGATACGATCAGTACAGAAAAAAATTATTTGAAAAACGTATACTATAGCCTGGAAAATGGAACAGCGGCTAAAGTAGATGCAGATAATTGGCATATAGGTTTTTCAACGAGTGCTTATAGCGCCGGAATCATTACTAACAGTGCAGATAAGGCTGTTAGGCTCTACGATATTTCGTCGGATACTACCAAATTCGGAACTGATCTGCGTACTGCATTAACTAGTGCAATTACAGCCAAACCTATGTCTTTCTATAATTCCAATTTAACCTGGGAAGATGGTGCATTTAACCAAGCGGATGGCGCTGCATACGGTTGGGGTGACTATAATACGGTTAACCATTGGATTGAGGGACGGAAAGTTTTCGGTTTAATAACAGCTACAGATACCTTCCAGGTTTTCGTTCAGGAAAAGCAAACATACCAGTCAGCGAATGTTCCTGTTTACAATTTTAAGGTTGCTAAGATTGATGGTACCGGAGTTGCTCAAAAGACCTTGACAATCGGCGGATCTTCATACGAAGGAAAGAACTTTGCTTACTACAATATTGCTACCGGCGAATTTGTGGATCGCGAACCTCTTGCGGAAGACTGGGATTTTGTTTTCTCTAATTATAATGACGCAGATGCTGTGGCGGGAAATGTACAATACAAGGTTTTTGGTGTTATCACAAATGAAAAATTGGAAGTGGCTGTGGTAGACAGCACGCCTAAATCTGAATTTGATAACCTTAATTTTGAAGATTATACAGATTATGATACTGCCAATAATTCTATAGGAAGAGCATGGAAAGCTGTTGGTCAAGGTTTTGCAAGAACAACTGATTCCTTGTGTTATTTTGTAAAAGTAGCTAATAAAGATATCTGGCAATTGGTTTTCACACACCATACTTCCGGATCTGATACCACTGCTGCCGGTGCTGGTGTAGTAGGTTTGCAAAAACGCAAAGTATACAAATACGAAGAAGTAAGCGTAGAAAAAGTAAATGCTTTTGTAAATAATGTTGTGATCGCGCCTAACCCGGCTATAGGTGGCGTTACTAATTTACTGGTAGATGCCAAGCAAGCGGTTAAGAATGCACGCCTGGTTATTACAGATCTAACTGGCCGTACCGTGTATAAAACAGCGTTGGACTTGCAGGCCGGCTTCAGACAGCTGCCTTTACAGGTAGGACACTACGCTCCCGGTATTTATATGGTTAATGTTTCCGGAACCGGTTTCAGTATGACACAGAAATTGGTTGTACGATAAAATCAGGTATTGGTTTTTAATAAGAAAACATGTTCCGGTAAACGTATACCGGGACATGTTTTTCCTGCTTAAAGATAGAGTTGTTAAAAATGTTGAGAATTAGTTTACTCATTGCCGGTATCCTTTTGTGCGGCCTCTCCTATGCGCAAAAAATATCTCTTAGGTTAGTGGATGAAAGCGGAGAAACGTTGCCCGGAATTGCCATAAAGCTGGCGAAAAGCGGGGAGCAGAAGGGGAATGAAATAACCCTGAGCGATGTGAATGGATTGGCGCAGCTAAATGTACCGGCTTTTCCCGCACAACTGGAAATTTTTGCTCCAGGCCAGAGTATATTGGTTAAAAACTTTGGCAATGCGCCGGAAGGCACAGTGCAAATAGAACTCGGCAGGAAGTACACGGGCCTGGATGAGGTTGTGGTGACGGGAGTGGGTAAACCCACCAAACTGGATGAGGCCGTATCCGTTTATCGTATTATTACGGCTGCTGATGTACGTGCGCAGGGAGCGGTTAACCTCCAGGATGCCTTAAGAAATCAATTGGGCATGAATATCGGACAGGATGCCATGTTGGGCGGAACTATCCAAATGCAGGGGATGTCGGGTGATAATGTGAAAATAATGATCGATGGTCTGCCTGTAAACGGCCGGGAAGGGCAGAATGTGGATTTGAGCATGATCAATATGGCCAATATAGAACGTGTAGAGATTGTTCAGGGGCCAATGAGCATTATGTACGGGGCTGATGCTCTTGGTGGTGTAGTAAACCTGATTACTAAAACGAATGCCAATGACTGGAATGTCGGGGCAGATGCTTTTTATGAAACGGTAGGTAAGTACAATTTTGGTTTGAACGGAGCCTTGCGCAAGGGAAGAAGTAATTTCTCGCTCAGCGGAGGACGCAATTTCTTCCAGGGCTGGGATCCTTTTCACGATACGGTACGCAATCCGTTATGGCGCCCTAAGGAGCAATATTTCGGTAACCTGAAATATACATACCGTATAGGCGAAGATGCCAGCGTGACTTACAGCACCGACTATATGAACGACCGGATGATCATTAAGGAAGGTTTGGATAATTTTAGTGCTTATAATAAAGTAGCAACCGATGAAACATTCATTACCCAGCGTTGGATAAACAGGTTGCAGTTTAAATGGAAAACAGGAACCCATGGGTATTGGGAAAGCAATAACAGTTTCGCCTTTTATGATCGTAGCCGGGAAAGCGTTTTGACGGATCTGACAACGATGGAGCAAAATCCGAGCACGGTAACCGGTGACAACAGTAAATCTGTGTTTAACGATTTCGTATCGCGGACTACTTATAATAACAAAGCGGGTATCCTGCACTACACATTCGGATACGATATCAATCTCCAATTCGCCAAGGGTGTGGAGAAGATTGCAGGAGGACAGCAAAATGTGGGAGACTACGCCCTATTTTTGGTTACGGATATTAATGTTACGGATAACCTGAAGTTGCAACCGGCAATCCGGGCCGCATATAATACCAAGTACCAGGCTCCAGTATTGCCTTCATTCAGCCTTTTGTATAAGCCTAACAGCTTTTGGCGTATACGGGCTTCTTATGCCAGGGGATTCCGCGCGCCGACATTGAAAGAGCTTTATCTTGATTTTAAAGACAGTAATCATGATGTATTTGGTAACCTGGGCCTGAAGCCGGAGGATGGACATCATGTACAATTATCTACTGCCTATAATATAGCGAAGAGCGGGAGTAATTACTGTAATATCAGTCTTACCGGTTACTACAATGATGTTACCAATCAGATCATGCTGCTGGCTACCGGCGAAGGGGCACCTGGCTCTCCTCCTCCCTACACCTATGTTAACCTGGGCAAATTCCGTAACCTGAATTTTCAAATGCAGAGCCAAAGCCAGGTGGAGCAGTTAAGTGTGACATTGGGCGCATCATACAACCGGAATATCAAAACGGTAAGTAACCCGGCATTCGATTATTGGGAAGCTACCGGTAATGTACGATACGCCATTCCTGCATGGAAAGCCGGGATCGCGCTCTTTTACAAGTATACCGGCAGTATGCCCTTACAGATATCGGATGGTTTGGGTGGCGTAACTACTGGTGCTGCCCTGAAAGATATTCATAACCTGGATATATCCCTGGATAAAAACCTGTGGGCAAACAAACTGCAGCTGACGGTGGGTGTGCGCAACCTTTTCGATAATACAATAATAGGCTACCAGACCGGAGCTGGCCTGGTTAATCCCGGCGGAGGCTCTACTGGTGGAGCGCACAGCGGGGGCGCATCGCTGGGCGGTATGAATTTAACCACAGGGCGCACATTTTTTACGACATTGAGCTTCCGGTTTAATAAAGGTTGAAGAAAGATACATAAGAGGGCAACATAAAACTGTTGTCCTTTTTTATGCCTAATTCTTCATGAGTGCTCATAATAATAAAGCAACCTTTTATAAAGGGTTACCACAGGTTCGTACTGCATGCGTATACAAGACTACGCCTGTTGCTGGGTTCGAGGCATACCTGCCATTCGTATATTTTCTCTTTAGCCCCTCTGTTTTGAGTGGTTTTGTTTCCCTATAAATAAATATCCCCACTGGTGTTCATAATCGTTATGGATTTGTTTGGAGTTTTTGCCTTGATGATAGATTGAACCATTCCCCTTTGCTGATCCCTTGGGGGCAATGGTGCCGGGCGGGTAGATATCAGATCATAGGCTGGGCTGTTGCATTTGCAGCAGCCAAATAGTACCAGAAAGTGTACCCCTGCTGCTTTCCCACTGCAGACCATTATTCCTTCCTCAAAAATCATCTTTATTTACTCTGGATGATCATTGTCTTTCCCTAGAAGAGGCATCGTCGACCCCTAGGAAATGACGGGCTGATACCTAGAGCGACAGTGAAAATATCTGGAAAAGGAAGGCTTGGTTGCTGCCTTTTTCGTAGCTTTCGATCCAGGATCTCGCACAGACGCTTTTTTGCACGCTTGTTATAATGCTCACAGGGAGATAGATTATATAATTTCCGGTGGCAACTTGTTTTTAAGGTAAATAAGTTGTGTGAAAATGTAATAGCTAATTTGGCTACCACAAAAATTTCTCCAGATCCCAGGTTTTATTTTTTTAACTTTGCTTTATAAGTATAAAATCTTTCCATGAAAAAAATATTTCTTTCTTGTGTTCTTGCCTTGTCGTTTCTTATAGGTCATACTTCATCTGCTGCTGATAAAAAGTCTGATAGCACGCAAAAACATGCGCTCTTTCACGTAGGCATTGGTTTTGGTATGGACTATGGTGGATTGGGGCTGAAAGTGGAGTATTTACCTGTTAAATATATCGGTGTCTTTGGCGGTGTCGGGTATAATTTTTTCAGGCCAGCCATTTCCGGAGGTGTGCTACTCAGGCCTTTGCCTGATGCAAAAATACAGCCTATTGCGCTGGCAATGTATGGGTATAATGGTGGCATCAATATTGCGCACCAGGGAAATAACCTCGCCCTGTATGATTTGGAAGATGTGTCGAAAAATTATTACGGATTCAGTACCGGTATAGCCGGGGAGCTGAAAATGGGGCGCAATGAAAACCGCTTATACCTGGCAGTATTATATCCTTTTAGAAGCAAGGAGTTTAGAGACAATTATGACAAAGTTAAAGCATCACCAGTGGTTGATCTGAAATCGGACTTATTGCCCGTTACCTTTAGTTTGGGATTTACCTTCCCTATCCGGTCAGGCAGGTAAATGCAAAAGTAGGGCAATGTTGTTTCCGATATGTCTTCAGGAATCCTCATGGAGTAAGTCGGAGAGGTCATAAATACATCCCGGTTTATTGTTTTGCGATAACAAGGCTACGCTGCTTGTTACCGCAGTATAATGCATTTGAGAGTTGGCCAAACATTACCACTGGCTACGGCGCCGGATGAGGGCCTGTGTCGGGGGAAACGAGCCGCCGTTTTAATTCATCGAATCCCCGTTGATTATCTTTGTTAAATATTGATTGCAGCAAATCCTGTTTTTCTTTAGAGGTAAGGTGAAAGTTGAGGGCTGCTGATTTTTCTTCGTCGGCAGGAATATACTGCAGTGTAATGCGCCTGAATTTACCGGGAGCAAAATTGTCCTGGACAAAATCTTCGATATAGGTCTGCTGGAAAGTCTGAAAAGAGCTCCATTTCTTTTGTATGGCAAATATGGGGCTGAAAAGCATAGATGACAGCGTATTTTCCTGTTCGGGACTGGAAGGTTCATATTCGCGTGTATCTCTTATTTGAAGAAGTATAACCTCTCCTACATTTTCCGACATCCAGTCCTTCAGGGTATGCAGATATCGCATGGCCGTTTCCATACCGAAATTATCGCGTAAGCCGGCATCCATCACATCTATTTCCGGGTAGGAAGGTAGTTTTACTGAAGGCAGTATAATAGGAAAAGTGGCACTCATGCGCAATGCTGACATGATCTGGAGATTCAAAGGGTCTTGATGTACAAAGAAGCGGGTATAGTCAATGGCATCAATCACAGGATAGGGTTGTCCCAGGCTATTGGCCGGCCGGGTAAGGTACGCCAATGGCTGCGGCGACATTAAAAGGCGTCGCCCGTCATTCAATATCGTGCCACTGATAACAAGCAGGGGCGTTACTGCTTCTGCCTCTAGCTGCTGATAGTCTTTCAGCCTGTAGTTTAAAAGATTGCCCGAATTGGAGGCCAATTCTTTATCAAAGGCATAACCCCTGTCTTTGCTGTAGCGCCTTCCGGCAACCGTTATTTTGTTAAAGGGGGAAATGAGGTCCACACAGGCCAGCGAAAAAACGACGGCATTCAGCAAATCTTTTCCCATATTCTCCTGGTACAGGTTACTGTAGGGGCTGGTTATTTTTCCTAAAACGTAGCGGGTGTGTACCGAGCGCCAATAGGTAGCGCCGATCATACCGCCCGAAGCGCCGGACAGTAGCACATTACTCCGGAATAGTTGACCCTGCGTTACGCTGTCGGCATATTGCAAACACCGGAATGTCCAGTATGCAGCACGGGACCCCCCTCCACTGACGGCAACCAGGACGAGGGGCGGTTTAGCTTCCGTTTGTTTACTTTTCCATTTGTTCAGCCGTAGAAGTTCCTTATTTTTGTCTTCCCGGTATATGCTGTCATTAAATACCTTTTTCAGGTTATGGTAAGAGTATTCGGGAATTTGTTCTTTCTCATATTTCATGCCGTAGGCAATGCTGCGCAGGTCGAATATCCGGTAATGGGTTAAGGTGCTTACTATGGCACAAATGACCAGCCAGCCGATGATTTCCCAGCTGCGCAAAAAATATTTGAACGCGCCTACGGCAGCCATGACGACGCTAAATAGTATGAGGAAGCCTGCAGCGGCGGGTATACGCAGTATAGGCTCATCCATGAATATACCCAATATAAACAAGATCAGGATGGCAAAGAAGATTGCAAAAATGGCATTACGGTGGTGACGCCGTAAAACGGTATTCAGAAAACGATGGTTATAGGCGTAGGGTGTTTTGATCGCCTCTATTTTAAAAAGATGCTCCAGGTAGCTATCCGCCTTAATAATGTCAAATTCACTGTCCAAAGAATCATATGGGATGATATTGCGTATTAGTGAGGGATTGGCTATTGTGCCCAGCACTATTTTTAGTATGTTCCGGTCGGCACGGAAAAAGTAAAGGAAGGATAACAGTAAAACGATGATATAGCCTATATAAAAGCTGGAAAGGAAAAAGATTATCGCCCAGGTACCTGCGGGTTCGTTTACATGTAAATAATGAGCGGTAGCTATACCGTAACAAACCAGGTAAGACAGGGGTATAACAGAATTATTGATGCAGTATTTTAAAAAGGAATGGCGCGTGGCGCCAAAAAAAGGTATGCGCTTACTGTGGATAATAAATGTGGTAATATGCCAACTCATAGCAAACATTGCCGTAGCCCCCCCGATCATCAAAAAGCTCACAACGCTGATACTGCCAAAATATTCTGGCGACAGGAAAAGGGATTTGGCCCCGAAATGATTGGCAAAATTACCGGTAATTGTGGCAAAAAGAATTAACCAGAAGAGCAGTAGTACCTGGTATTTCCGGAAATGCAGTAGAAATAGCTGAACCGGTAAAAAATGAAAAAAGGGTTGCAGGTAGGATCTCATGCTATTCGTAGATTGCTTTGACAACATTAAGGTAAGGATTTCTGCCGTAAAAGTGGAACCCATTAATATTAATTTAGGGGTACGGTGTTTGTACAGGTATGGGATCGCATTATATAGATACAACGATTATCTTTGCCTTTGTTTGTCTTCCCTGTCTTTATGCGAAAATGGGGAGGCATACTGTTAAGCTGGTATATATATGGCGCGCAAAATTTTAATTGTAGATGATGAAAGAAGTATCCGGAACACTTTATCTGAGATATTGGGTTTTGAGGGATACCATATTACAGAGGCCGCAGATGGGCATGATGCCTTGCGGAAAATAAGCGAGGAAAGTTTCGATTGCATACTATGCGATATTAAGATGCCCAAGGCAGATGGCATTGAGGTGCTGGAAAAGGCCAGGGAGCATGCTCCGGATACCCCGTTTATCGTCATTTCAGGGCATGGTAATATTGAGACTGCTGTAGATGCGGTGAAGAAGGGGGCCTTTGACTACATTGCCAAGCCTCCTGATCTGAACAGATTATTGATTACGATCCGGAATGCTATGGACCGGAAAACGCTGGTTACCGAAACTAAAACCCTGAAGAAAAAAATTTCTAAGGGATATGATATCATCGGGCAGGCGCCGGCGCTACGTTCCGTAATGGATATGGTAGACCGGGTAGCGCCAACCGACGCCCGGGTGCTTATTACGGGTGAGAATGGTTCTGGAAAGGAATTGGTGGCCAGGCGCATTCATGACCTGAGCGGCAGAAGCCAGAAGCCGATGATAGAACTGAATTGTGCGGCTATACCCGCCGAACTGATAGAAAGCGAATTGTTCGGCCACGAGAAAGGGGCATTTACTTCGGCAGTAAAGCAACGTATCGGGAAATTTGAACAAGCGGATGGCGGAACACTCTTCCTGGACGAAATCGGGGACATGAGCACGGCAGCCCAGGCGAAAGTGTTGCGGGCCTTACAGGAAGGCAAAATAACGCGTGTGGGCGGCGATAAGGAGATCAAAGTAAATGTGCGGGTGTTGGCAGCGACAAATAAAGACCTCAGAAAAGAAATAGAAACCGGCGGATTCCGGGAAGATCTGTACCACCGGTTGAGTGTTATTGTAATACATGTGCCCTCTTTAAAAGAGCGCATAGAAGATATAGAACTGCTTTCCTCCTATTTTTTAAAACAAATTTGCCAGGAGTACAATGTGGCGGAAAAAACAATTACCCCAACGGCGATTCAAAAATTACAGACCTATGCCTGGACCGGGAATATCCGAGAACTGCGTAATGTTATAGAGCGATTGGTTATTTTGTCGGAAAAGGAAATAACAGAAAAAGACGTAGCAATGTATATACTGCCGGGATAACCGGAGTAGGGAAAGTGAGTTGTTGCGGAATGCCGGGACATAATGTACGACTGCAGCAGGCGCGAAAAACAGTTTTTATAATTACGGTATGATAAAAAAAAAGGCTGCCGGCAGGCTGCACAGGGCCTGGAGCATGTACGACTGGGCCAATTCGGCTTACAATCTTGTTATTACCTCGACGGTTTTTCCAGCCTATTATATAGCCATTACCAGTAACCCGTCCGGAGGGCAAGACTATGTTTCTTTTTTTGGCTGGAAAGTGATTAATAGTGCGTTGCTCAACTATGCGCTGGCATTTGCTTACCTGGTTATTGCTTTTTTATCGCCTATACTGTCGTCTATTGCCGACTATAAGGGCAATAAAAAAGTATTTATGCAACTGTTTGCCTCTCTGGGTGCGGTCGCTTGTTGCGGATTGTTTTTCTTCGATGCTTCGCGGTTAGAATGGGGCATCATCATGTGCGTTATTGCTGCTATAGGTTATTGTGGCAGCCTGGTTTTTTATAATGCCTATTTGCCCGAAATAGCAGCTGGGCAGGACCAGGACAGGGTTAGCGCACAAGGATTTGCATACGGCTACGTGGGTAGTGTGTTGTTGCAGATCATTTGTCTCGGCTTTGTTTTTGGAATGGAGGAAGTTGACCTGGCCTCCCGCATCTCCTTTTTACTGGTAGGCCTCTGGTGGATTGGGTTTGCCCAGATACCCTTCCGCATATTACCCAAGGGTAGGCCTGTTGGAAGGGAGCGTAAACATAGCCTCCTGTACAACGGTTTTTATGAGCTGAAAAAAGTAGGCGCACAGATTAGGCAAATGCCCCTGCTCAAAACTTACCTGGCGGCTTTTTTCTTTTACAGCATGGGAGTACAAACCGTTATGCTGGCAGCTGCCGAGTTTGGAAAAAAGGAAATTTACAAAGTGAAGGATGGAGTACGCGTGCCCATGGAAACACAAGACCTGATTGTGACGATATTACTGATCCAGTTGGTGGCAATTGCCGGAGCCATGTTGCTGGCCCGGCTGTCTAGGATATGGGGAAATATCAAAGTACTTATTGTGGCCGTGGTTATTTGGGTTGCTGTTTGTATCATGGCCTATTACACTCATACCGCTTTGCAGTTTTATTTGCTGGCAGTACTGGTTGGCCTGGTTATGGGGGGAATCCAATCGCTGAGCCGCTCCACTTATTCTAAACTGATGCCGGCAACACGTGATACTACTTCTTTTTTCAGCTTTTACGATGTGACCGAAAAAATAGCCATTGTAATCGGAATGTTTTCCTTCGGCTTTATTGAGCATATGACCGGCAATATGCGAAATGCTATTATTGCTTTAGCGGTTTTTTTCCTCGTAGGACTGGTGTTTTTGTGCATGGCCCTGTTATTAAGCAAAAGGAACAATGTTCTGGCCGGGTTTGACGACACCAAGGTATCTAAGCACTAGTGATCATTATTGACATTATAGACGGTGTATACGCACATGCTCCCTTGTATCAAGGCGATCCAGAAAAAGTGGAAGGCACTAAATGGGTGCCGGGAGGAAATTATTAAGTCCAGGCCTGCTTGGTTGGCTATCGGTACCAGCGGATCTTCGGAGGTTCCGGAAGATATTTTACTGGAAACGGGTACAGAACATAGTACAGAAAATGTTTTTTATGCCAACGGAAGGCATGTCTCGAAGCGACTAAGACGATATTGTACTCGTCAGCGATCATGTATCACGGCCCC